>NZ_JBATXN010000555.1:0-3029 GCF_049673265.1 Mycobacterium sp.
ATCGACGACTCGCTCGGCGATGAGGTGCGGGTCACCGTGATCGCGGCGGGCTTCGACGCCGCCGGGCCCAGTCGAAGGCCCGTCACCGGCAGCACCCAGGGCATCGCGGCGGGCACGGCCGGCAAGGTCAGTTCGACATTGTTCGAGCCCGCCGACGCCGTCAGTGTGCCGGTGCACACCAACGGCTCGACGCTCGACATCGGCGGCGAGGACGACGACGTCGACGTGCCGCCGTTCATGCGGCGCTAGCCCGCCAACGTATGGGGGCCGTGGCCTGCCGTCTGGGCGAGTCGATGCTGGGCGAGCCGGATACTGGATATGTGAGCGTTCGCATCCGGCGGGTAACCACCACCCGCGCCGGTGGCGTCTCGGCGCCGCCGTTTGACACCTTCAACCTCGGCGACCATGTCGGCGATGACCCGGCCGCAGTGGCGGCCAACCGGCGACGGCTGGCCACCGCTATCGGCCTTGGCGTCGACCGGATGGTGTGGATGAACCAGGTGCACGGTGATCGGGTCGAGCGGGTCGACGGGTCGCGCGACACCCCGGTCGCCGACACCGACGCACTCGTGACGAGCACGCCGCGGCTGGGGTTGGCGGTGGTGAGCGCCGACTGCGTGCCGGTGCTGTTGGCCGACGCGCGGGCCGGCGTCGTCGCCGCCGTGCATGCCGGTCGAGTCGGAGCGCGCGACGGTGTGGTGGCCCGAACGATCGAGGCCATGGTGGCCGCCGGCGCGCACGAACCCGACATTTCGGCGCTGCTAGGGCCGGCCGTCAGCGGGCGCAACTACGAAGTGCCCGCGGAGATGGCCGATGAGGTCGAGGCGGCGCTGCCTGGCAGTCGCACCACCACCTCAACCGGCGCGCCCGGGCTAGACCTTCGTGCTGGAATCGCCCGTCAGCTAAAGACTTTGGGTGTCACGGCCATCGATGTCGACCCGCGCTGCACGGTCGATGATGCCAACCTGTTCAGTCATCGTCGAGGCGCCCCGACCGGGCGACTGGCATCGGTCGTGTGGATCGAATGAACCAGGACTGTCGAGTGGCGGTAAAACTAACATCCCGACCCGAGCGGGAATCGGAATTAACCGACGCTTTGACAGCGCTTCGATCGCGACTCACGGCTGCCGCGGAAGCGTCCGGCCGCAAAGTCGACGAAATTCAACTTCTGCCTATTACCAAATTCTTTCCAGCAACCGATGTCGCGATTTTGTCGAGTTTGGGATGCGCGGCCTTCGGCGAATCCCGCGAGCAGGAGGCGGCGGCAAAGGTAGCCGAAGTCGCAAGGTTGCTGGGCGATACCTCGATATCAGCGGCATCGGCGTACCCGCACTGGCACATGGTGGGCCAGATACAGCGCAACAAAGCTCGGTCGTTGGCCAACTGGGCGCACACCGCCCACTCCCTCAGCAGCGCCCCGGTAGTGCGGGCATTGGACCGGGCCGTGGCGGCGGCACGCAGCGAGGGACGTCGGGACAATCCGCTGCGGGTCTACGTCCAGATCAGCCTGGACGGCGACGTGTCCCGAGGAGGTGTCGACGTCTCCGACCCGAAAGGCGTCGACGACATCTGCGCGCAGGTCGAAGCCGCCGAATCCCTCGAATTGGTTGGGCTGATGGGCATCCCGCCGCTGGACTGGGACCCCGATACGGCGTTCGCGCGGCTGGAGTCGGAACACCAGCGGGTACGCCGGGCCCATCCACACGCGGTGGGATTGTCGGCCGGGATGTCCAACGACCTCGAAACGGCGGTCAAACATGGTTCGACGTGTGTGCGTGTCGGTACCGCGTTATTGGGCAGGAGACCGCTACCGTCACCTAATTAGTCACTCCAGTCACATCTTCATCACAGACACCGAAACTCGCAGAGCCTAGAAGGGGTCCAGGCGATGAGCACACTGCATAAGGTCAAGGCTTACTTCGGTATGGCGCCCATGGAGGACTACGACGACGAGTACTACGACGACCACGCCCCGACGCAGGCCGGCTACCCGCGGCAGCGGTTTGCCGACGACAGGTACGGCCGTTATGACGGACACGACTACGACGATCCACGCGGCGAGCCCGGCGACTTCGCATCGGCTGGCTATCGCGGCGGCTACCCCGACGAACCCCGGTTCCGGGCCCACGAATACGACCGCGGCGACCTGGCCCGGCCGCGCTTCGGGTCACTGCGGGGCTCAACCCGCGGCGCCCTGGCGATGGATCCACGCCGAATGGCGATGCTGTTCGACGAGAGCAGCCCACTGTCGAAAATCACCACGTTGCGGCCCAAGGACTACAGCGAGGCCCGCACCATCGGGGAGCGCTTCCGTGACGGCACCCCGGTGATCATGGACCTGGTCTCGATGGACAACGCTGACGCGAAGCGGCTGGTCGACTTCGCGGCTGGATTGGCCTTCGCGCTGCGGGGATCCTTCGACAAGGTCGCCACCAAGGTGTTTTTGCTCTCACCCGCCGACGTCGACGTCTCGCCCCAGGAGCGCCGGCGCATCGCCGAGACCGGCTTTTACGCCTACCAATAGTGCCCGACGGCTCCGCCGAGAGGCGGGCAACGTTGCTGGACGGATGTAGCCGGCTGTTCGAGTGGGTAGGCTGGGCGTTGCCGTGCTGGCCGCAGCCGGGGCTGTCATCAAAGTCACATCTTCTTCATCGCTAAGGTCGGGCTCTCGTTGACGCAGGTCGTCCATATCGTTGGCTATGCGCTGTTCATCTTCTGGCTATTGCTGATCGCGCGAGTAGTGATTGAGTTCATCCGCTCGTTCAGCCGGGACTGGCGACCGCGGGGTGCCACCGTGGTCATCCTCGAGATCATCCTGTCGGTCACCGACCCGCCGGTGAAGCTACTGCGTCGGCTGATACCGCAGCTCACTGTCGGTGCCGTCCGTTTTGACCTGTCCATCATGGTCCTGCTGCTGGTGGCTTTCATCGGCATGACCATGGCGATCGATTACCAGGCCTGAAGCCGCGACGCACCCACTGCGGCGGCCAGCTGCGGGCCTTGGAGGGTTTGCCGGGCCGCATTTCGTT
>NZ_JBATXN010000556.1:0-12129 GCF_049673265.1 Mycobacterium sp.
TCCAGCTGATCACGCAGATGCAGCGCCGCTGTGCCCGCGCCGAACTCCTCGAAGACCGGCAAGTCGATTCCATCGGAGTACAACTCGAACGGGACCGGCAGATGCTGAAAGCGCACCTGAGAGCCCAGCAGGAAGTTGAGCAGCCGGGTGCCGATTCCGAACACATGCACGGCCAACGGCATCGACTTCGCATCGGCCGATACCAGAAGGCTCATGCGAACGCTCTTACGACGACCGAACATTGGGCTGCTGGACAGGAAGAATAGTAGACCCGACTCGGCTTTGGCCACGTTGGGGGCGCTCTGCAGGATCCTGCCCCGCTTGCGCAACACCTTGATCAGCTTGCGTCGTTCGCGCCAGGTGGCGAATGTGGATGGGAGCGCGCGGGAACGGAAGCGGTCGCCGTCGAGCTTGTCGATAGCAGCGTCCATCCCGGACATGCCGAGCATTCCGGCCTCCAGCGCCTGGTCGAGCAATGCCGCCATGCGATCGAGTTCGGCGTCGGTGGGTCGGACGTCCTTGTCTGTGGCGCGGTCAAGGCCCAGCACAGCTGTCCGTAGATCCGAATGACCCAGCAGCGAGCCCACATTGGGACCGAGCGGCAGGCTGTCGATCTTCTCAACGTATTCCGCGGGTGTCGACCAGGTCTTGTTCGCTTCTAGCGCGCCCAAAACGAACTTGCGAGGCACCGCCTCGACCCGACTGAACAGATCGGCGGCGTCGTCGGCGCCGGCGTAGACCGTCGACAGCGAGCACATGCCGAGCAACACCGTGGTGACACCGTGGCGCACCGACTCGCGCAGTCCGGGATCGAGCAGCACCTCGGCGTCGTAGTGGGTGTGCACGTCGACGAAACCGGGCGTGACCCACTTGCCTTTCGCGTCGATCACCTCGGGGCAGCCGGTCTCGTCCAGCGGGCCGGCGGACACCTCAGCAACGACGCCGTCGCGAATGCCCAATGTGCGGGTCAGCGGTGCGCTGCCAGTGCCGTCGAACCACAAGCCGTCGCGAATGATCACGTCGTAGGTCATGTGCGCCACTCCTCCACATCGCTGGGTTGCAGCGAACCTAACATAGATAGTGAGCACTCGCAATCTTTTTGTGGACTGCTGTCACAACCGTCCCCGGGTTCGGGCCCGCTGCCGCTCCGGGCTGACCGCACCGAGCAGCCTGCCGAGCTCGGCGATCGGGATGTCGTCGAGGCGCCGCACCGCGTCGATGATTTCGGCTCGCAGCGCCGCGTCGGCAAACGGCTCGCCCAGCCAGTGCAGCTTTTCCGCGACCCGGTCCCACGACATCGGTCGGGTAGGTGATCCTTCGAAGTCGGACTGCGCGCGGTGCAGTTCCCGGCCGTCGTTGAGAACGATGCGCACGCGGGCCTCCGTGCGTTCGGGGTAGGACGCGGTCAGGTCGGGCGCGGTGTTGACCTGCACCCGCGCTAACAGCTCCTGCACGTCGCCGCGGCGCACGCGTTCGGTCTCGAGTTGCTCGGGGCCGACCTGACCGTCCAGCAGTGCGACGCCGACGAGGTATTTGAGGTTGTAGTCCGCCTGCTCCTTGGTCGACGGGTGGTCCTTGTTGCCGTACTGGCCACCGCCGGCGATGTCGTACGCGCCCTCAAAGACCTCGAGCGTCACGCTCGCGATGTCCGCGCCGGTAATGCCGTGCTCGTCGCGAAGCGCCAGCGTCGCGTCGATGGCTACCTGACCGTGAATCAAGGCGCAGTACTGCTTGAGGTAGGTCTGTTCGACGGCAGCCAGCGACCGGTCGGATGGGCGCAAGTCGATCGGCTGGTCGAATAAGCGCTCTAGGCCATTGGGTCCTTCGAAAAGCGCTCTGGGACCGGTGATTCCGCGGCCAGCAAGCATTGTGGCATACACGGCCCGCATCCCGGTAATGGCCGGCGAGATGCCTTTCCAGTTGGAAACGGGCTCCGCGTGCACGGCGGCGAGCGAAACGTTGTCCGCGGCGGAGGCGGCGATGGCGTCGCCGGTCTGAGCGACGTCGAGCCCGAGCAGCTTGGCCGAGCCCGCGGCCGCCGACATGGCCAGTTGCAGCGCGTGGTTGAGGCCACTTCCCATAACGGGAACCGTTGCACTGAACCGACATTGGATCTCGTAGGCAATCGCGAGAGCCAGCAGAAAGTCTGCTCCGCTCGCATCGACATGCTCGGCGACGGCGAGGACTGTCCCGAAGTTGTCGGCCGGATGACACAAACCGCCGGGCGTCAGATAGGTGTCGAGCAGATCGGGGTAGCGCACCAGCACCGCGTTGAAGAAGGCGGCCTGATCGACCGACGCGCGTCCACCGCCGATGAACGTTGCTGTCGGATGGCTGCTGAACTGTACCGCGTGGGCGCGGATGTCGGGGATCGCTTCTCCGTCGAGGGCGCCGAGCGCGCACGCAATGCTGTCGAGAACGTTGCGTTTCAGCGTCGGCACGACGTGACCGTCCAGATCAGACTGGTCTGCCCTCACGACGAACTCCGCCAATTCGTCGATCGTGTGCGTCACGGCCGGTCCATTTCTCGGATGGTGTCGAAAACCGTTGGAGCACTGAGGTCGTCATCACTCGCCGCGTCGACCCGGCGCCGCATGTCAGCGGACATCTCCGGCAGCCCGGCGAGATCAACCCAGCGGGCCTCGAGGCTTTCATCGTCAGCGGGGTACGGCTCGCCGCTCACCCAGTCCATCCGGAACACGAGATCCAGGTATTGAGCATGATCGCCGTTGGCATGAACGATCGGGCGGGATACCGACACCAAGGCCAATCGTCGCGCAACCACGTGAATGCCGGTTTCTTCCAACACTTCTCGGACGGCACAGTCCGCCGGATTCTCGCCAGGTTCGACAATGCCGGTGACGGGGGTCCAGGCCAGGTTATCCGACCGTTTGATCAGCAGAACCTGCTGATCGCGGATGACCACAGCGGTGGCACCCGGCAACCACAACGGCACCTGCCCGATGTGCCGACGAAGCTCGACGACGAATTCGGGGATCGGCATGATCAGAACGCTTGTCCACGCAGGATGACTAGATCGGGGCGATTCAGCACCGCTGGGCCCTGGCGTGGATCGTCGTTGTAGCACAACAGGTCTGCGGAAGCGCCGTGGTCCAATCCCGGTCGGCCCAGCCAACGACGTGCATCCCAGCATGCCGCGCCCAAGGCTTCGCCCGGGCTCATCCCGATGCCCTTGAGCGCTTCGATCTCGTCGGCGATCCGCCCGTGGGCGACCATGCTTCCGGCGTCGGTGCCGGCATACACCGGGATTCCGGCATCCCGGGCTGCCGCCATCCGCGGATAGCACTTCGCATGCAGGTCGCGCATATGCGCGGCGTATTTCGGGTAGCGGCTAGCGGAATCGGCGATGCCGGGGAAGTTTTCGATGTTGATCAGCGTGGGCACCAAGGCGGTGGCGTGCTCGACCATCAACTCAATGATGTCGTCGGTGAGCCCGGTGCCGTGTTCGATGCAATCGATCCCTGCGTTGATCAGCCCGGGCATCGCATCCGCGCCGAAGACATGGGCGGTGACCCGTGCGCCGTGCTCATGCGCAATCCCGATCGCCGTCGTGAGCACTTCGTCGGACCACAGCGGGGCCAAATCGCCTACCTCGCGGTCGATCCAGTCCCCGACCAGCTTCACCCAGCCGTCGCCGCGGCGGGCCTGCTCGGCCACCAAGTCCGGCAGCTGCGACTCGTCTTCGATGTCGATCGCCAACCCGGGCGAATACCGCTTGGGTTTGGCCAGATGCCGTCCCGCGCGGATGATGCGCGGCAGATCGTCGCGGTCATCGAGACTGCGGGTGTCGGTCGGCGAGCCGCAGTCACGCAAGAGCAGCGCGCCCGCCTCGCGCTCGGTCTCGGCCTGGGCGATCGCTTCGTCGATCTCGATCGGGCCGCCGTGCTCCCCCAAGCCGACGTGGCAATGGGCGTCGACCAAACCGGGCAGAATCCAGCCACCGTCGAAAACCGTGTCCGCGCCGGAGACCCGTTCACGGCTGATCCGGCCGTCGACGATCCACAGCTCGACGGGTTCCTCGTTGGGCAAGCCCACCCCGCGCACGTGCAGACGCACGGCTGCGGCTACTTCTTGCCCGGGAAGTTCAGCTTGGACAGATCGAAGTCGGCCAGACCGGGGGGCAGCTCGTCCAGACCCTCCGGCATGTTCGACAGGTCGGGGAATCCGGCCGGCATGCCAGGCATTCCCGCGCCCAGCGGGCCGCGGGCCCTGGACGGTGTCGGGCCGCGCTTCTTGCCCTTCTTGCCCTTGCCGCCCTTGGCTTTCGCGCTCTTTCGGGTCGCCGACTTTCGTCCCAAGCCGGGGATGCCCATGCTGCCCACCATCGAAGACATCATCTTGCGGGCCTCGAAGAACCGGTCGACCAGGTTATTGACCTCCGACACCGTGACACCTGAGCCGTTGGCGATGCGCAGTCGTCGCGAGGCATTGATGATCTTCGGATCGGCGCGCTCCTGCGGCGTCATGCCGCGGATGATCGCCTGCAGCCGGTCGAGTTGTTTGTCGTCGACAGCGGCCAGCGCCTCTTTCATCTGGCCTGCGCCGGGCAGCATCCCCAGCAGATTGCCGATCGGGCCCATCTTGCGGATCGCCAGCATCTGCTCGAGGAAATCCTCCAGCGTCAGCTCGCCGGACCCGATCTTGGCGGCGGCGGCTTCAGCTTGTTGCGCATCGAAGACCTGCTCGGCCTGCTCGATGAGGCTCAGCACATCGCCCATGCCAAGGATGCGGCCGGCCATCCGGTCCGGATGGAAGACGTCGAAATCCTCCAGCTTCTCGCCGGCCGACGCGAAAAGAATTGGCACACCGGTGACTTCGCGAACCGACAACGCGGCTCCGCCGCGCGCGTCGCCGTCGAGCTTGGTCAGCACCACGCCGGTGAAGCCCACACCCTCGCGGAATGCCTCGGCGGTGGTCACCGCGTCCTGGCGGATCATGGCGTCGAGGACGAACAAGACCTCGTCGGGGTCAACGGCATTGCGGATCGCCGCGGCCTGAGACATCAGCTCGTCGTCGATGCCAAGCCGCCCTGCGGTGTCGACGATCACGACGTCGAAATGCTTGGCGCGGGCCTCCGCGAGTCCGGCCGAGGCGACAGCGACCGGATCACCGGGACCGGCTTGCTGCGCCGCGTCGAAGTCGGCCGACGTGCCCGGGTGTGGCGCGAAGACCGTGACACCGGCCCGCTCCCCCACGATGCGCAGCTGGTTGACGGCGCCCGGGCGCTGTAGGTCGCACGCCACCAGCAGCGGGGTATGCCCTTGGCCGCGCAACCACAACGCGAGTTTGCCGGCCAGCGTGGTTTTACCGGAGCCCTGCAGACCGGCCAGCATCACCACGGTCGGCGGCGTCTTCGCGAACGCCAGCAGGCGGGTCTGCCCGCCCAGGATGCCGATGAGCTCCTCGTTGACGATCTTGACGACCTGCTGCGCCGGGTTGAGGGCACCCGACACCTCGGCGCCCTTGGCGCGCTCTTTGATGCGGCCGACGAACTCCCGCACCACCGGCAGCGAGACGTCGGCTTCCAGCAGCGCCAGCCGAATTTCGCGCGAAGTGGTGTCGATGTCGGCGTCGGTCAGCCGGCCCTTGCCGCGCAGCCCTTGCAGGGCGCCGGTCAGCCGATCGGACAGCGATTCAAACACGCCGCCCAGCCTAGCGGGGCGACGATGCGCGCCGCGTAAGCGGCGGGCTGAGGAGGCCGGCCATCAGAGTCCGTAGCCTCGGTCAGTTGTCGTTGCGGGGCAGCGTCGCTCTCTTGCTGTCTTTGAACCACGCCACTTTGGCGTGCCAGGAGCGTGCGGATCCGTAGGCGAAACCGATCGCGCCCAGACATGCGCACAACCAGACGGGAAGGGTGATATCGATGCCGGCCTCGGCGGTGCTCACCTGTATGACGGTCGCTGCCACACCAAACGCGGCAGAGATCAAGTACAGGTCCGCTGTCGCCGTCGAGCGGGGATCCTTTCGTACGATCAGCATTACCCTGCCCGCGTAGCCGAACAAATAGACGAGCAGGATTCCCAGCACAATCCAGTAGGCGCCAAACCAGACGGTGCTGACGTGGGCCGGGAACAGGTCGGGGTGATAGCCCTCATCGGCGATGATGAACACCGCGACCAATACAGGGATGCCGACCCACAACGGCATTGCGACGTGGCGGCGGAAGAGCCTGCGCCAGTCGCGTTCGTCGCCTAGCCGGGCCAAACCGTGATCGATGATCGCCGTCGCAGCAACGATCAGGCAGATGTGGCCGAACAGATCCTCGACATTCCATCGGTGGAAGATGTGGTGCAGGGGTGGTCCGAGGGTGGCCGATACCCACGGCGACATGAGCAGCACGGCGCAACCTTGCAGGGCGATGTTGAGGCTTGCGTCGGCTTCCCAGCGCGAGCGCCAGGTATCCCGGCGGACCCACAAGCTATAGAAGACGGCAACCAGCGTGACGATGATGAGTGCGGACATCATGCTCGCAACCGGTTCCTCTCCTAGGCCGTCAGACCGGCGGTTTGCTGGGGTCGGGGCGGAGGTCGCGCAGCCTGGGGAGCGCGCGAGTTGACGCCAGGTATTCGGTGACCGTCTCAGGCTGGATGAGCCCGAAGCGGACCAGCAAGTCAATCGGGTTCAACCCCAGGTACTCGCCCGCTCTGATCAAGTTATCGGCGGAGATCAACCTACCCTCGCGCGCCGCCTTGTAGTACGCCGATTTGCGGTAGCCGAACGCCTCATACACCTCGGTGGCGGCAAGGGGTCGGCCCACAAGGTACGGCAACACCACTGCGGGATCCTTATCGCAGTCGTCCATGAGTAGACAGTATCTCGGCTCGGTGAACCTGCTGCAACAATGCGAGACTAACTTCTCCGATTAACCACAAAAGTCTACTTTTGTGGACTATGGTCTCGGTATGGAGTCGCGCAAGTTAGTGCAGCGGGCAATCATCGCAGGTGCAGCGGTGTTGGCGATTGTGAGCGGCGTTGGCGGTGCCGACTTGCTCGGTCAAGCCCACGCTGACAATCCGGATTGCGTCGCCAGCGCGGTGGACTCGTGCCCGCGCCTGGCAGACGCGCCTAAGCCCGACAACCCCCGTCCGCCCCGCGTTCGGACTTTTTGCCAGGGAGCGGGCATGGCGGGACAGCACTGCTTCCAACGGCTGGTTCCCTGATTCCGCAGAACTGATCAGCCAGCTGTGACGCCCAGATCATGCCGGCGCGGCTGTGCCCAACACGGCGAGCACGTCGTGCTCGATCGCGGCTCGCATTTCCGAAGTGGCCTCGGATGCCCCGGACGGCGGCACGACGCAGAAGACGTCGTCGACCATCGATCCTCGCGTGGTGACTTTCGCCCATTCGATGTCAACTCCGGCGTGCTCGAGTGCACCAGCGAGTCGCGCAAGCAAGCCGGCACGGTCGGTGGCGCGGACTTCAAAGATCAGTCGGCCGGGGGCATCGTCCAACCACAGGATCCGCGGCGGGGCGGTCGCCTGGTGAACCGGGATCGCGGTCGGCGCTTCGCGAACGGGGACACGAGGGGGTTCCCGGTCGCGCTTTGCGAGCGTGGCCAACACGTCGACCTCGCCGCCCAGCGCGCCGACCAGCTGCTGACGCAGCAACCCTGCGGCGGGTGGGGCACCGAAGTGCGGTGAGACCACGAATTCACTGATCGCCGCACCCTCGTGAATGTTCACCGACGCCGAATGCACGCGTAACGAGTTCATCGCCAGCACACCTGCGGATTTGGACAGCAGCCCACGCTGGTCCGGGGCGATCACCACCGCGTGGTAGAGGCGCTGGCTGCTGCCGGGCCGCAGCTCGACATGTACCTTTCCGTCGGCGGCCAGCGAAAGATATTCAGGATCAAGAGGATCGGCGTGAGGCAACGGCTCGCCGGCGATCACCATCCGGCAGCGGCGTACCAAATCGCGGACCAGCGATGCTTTCCAATCACTCCACACGCCGGGCCCGGTCGCCAAGGAGTCGGCTTCGGTCAGCGCATGCAGCACGTCAAGCACTATCGGATTTCCATCCAACGCCTCGCAGACATTGGCGATGGTCTGCGGGTCGTTGAGGTCTTGGCGGGTCGCAACTTTCGCCAACAGCAAGTGGTGACGCACGAGCGTGGTAAGGGTCTCGACGTCAGCAGGCCACATCCCCAGTCTGGTGCCGATTTCTCCTGCCAACTCGGCGCCGACCGCGCTGTGATCGACACCTCGCCCCTTTCCGATGTCGTGCAGTAGCGCAGACAGAAGCAGCAGATCTGGACGCGCGACCCGGGTGGTGAAAATCCTTGCCCGCGAAACGGCCTCGGCCAGATGGCGATCCACCGTCCAGATATGGACGACGTCGCGGGGCGGAAGGTCGCGGATCGCAGCCCATTCCGGAAAAAGACGCACCCACAACCCGGTCCGGTCCAGCGTTTCGATTACCGCGATCGTGTCCGGGCCGGCGCCTAACAGGACCAGCAGGTGGTCCAACGCCTCGCGCGGCCATGGCGTCGGCAGATCGGCTGCGGTGTCGGCCAACCGGCTCAGCGTGGACACGGCAATGGGCAGTCCGGTGACCGCGGACGCCGCCGCCACCCGCAGCAGCAGCATGGGATCGTTTTGCGGTCGGGCGTCGCGCGCCAGCACGATCTCCCCGGCGTACTCGACCACTCCCTCGTCGAGCGGTCGACGGGGCCGTCGCCGCATAGCCGAAATCCCCCGCCGCGGTAGCGCATTGGCGGCAGTCCGAAGCCCGGCGTCGACACGGTAGCTGATGGTGCGGCCCACGTCGGACAGTGTTCGCGAGAGGTCGAATCTGTCGCCGATGTGCAGCGCGGCGCTGATCTCGTCGGCGAACTGCGCCAACAGCAGATCATGCCCGCGACCGGAAACCCGGTGAAGTTCGGTGCGGACGTCGAGCAGGGTGAGGTGGGCCCTTTTTGTCGGGCTCAACGAATCCGGCGAGCTTTCCGGCCTTTCCGCGGTCAGCCGGTCGGCGAGGTGGGCGATGGCCAGCGCGTCGAGCAATTGGACATCACGCAAGCCGCCACGGCCCAATTTCAGGTCGGGCTCGGCCCGGTGAGCGATCTCCCCGATGCGCCGCCACCGGGCATGCGTCTCGTCAACGAGTTCGCCAAACAGCGACTGGATTCCGGTGCGCCACTGCCGCCGCACCCCCTCGATCAGCCGGGCCGACAGCGGTTCGTCGCCGGCGATGTGCCGCGCATCCAGCATGGCCACGCCGGCGGACACGTCCGCGCCGGCGACCCGTAACGTCTCGGCGACCGTCCGCACGCTGTGGTCAAGCCGAATGTTCGTGTCCCACAACGGGTACCACAGTTGATCCGCGATCTCTCGCAGGGTTTCGGTGGGCATACCGTCGTGCAACAGCAGCAGATCAAGGTCAGAGTAGGGCACCAGCTCGCGTCGGCCCAACGAACCGGTCGCAACGATCGAGAAACCGCTGTCGGCGGTGATACCGATTTCGGTGGCCTTCGCGGTCAACCAGGACTCATGCAGATCTGTCCACGCTTGGCGCAAGGCGGCCGAATCAAGTTCACTCGGTGCGCGGGCGAGAAGGTTTTCCCGGTCAGCGGGTAGATCGGTGGCCGGGCTGGCGGTGCCGCCTACCGCGGCAGCCGCCGGTCGAATCGGATCGGGTGGCTCTGGTCCGCGCTGTGTCATTCCCGTCCAGATCGGATCGGCTACTCCGGAGGAGTCGTCATAGGGCGTGTATTAGATTGCGTCGGCGCCGCGTTCACCGGTGCGCACCCGCACCACCGTTTCAACGGCGCTGACCCACACTTTGCCGTCGCCAATCTTACCGGTGCGTGCGGCCCGCACGATGCTGTCCAGGACCTTGTCGGCGTCATAGTCTTCGACCAAGACCTCGATGCGCACCTTCGGCACGAAGTCCACGGAGTATTCAGCACCCCGGTAAACCTCGGTGTGGCCCTTCTGGCGGCCGTACCCCTGAACCTCGCTGACCGTCATCCCCAGGATCCCCACCTGCTCAAGGCTGGCTTTGATGTCCTCGAGCGTGAACGGCTTCACGATCGCGGTAATCAGCTTCATTTCCTTTTCCCTCTTCAGCCGAATGGACAAACGAACTGCTGCCGACAACCGCGAGGTCGTAGCCGCTCTCTGCGTGCTCAGCCTCGTCGATACCTGTGGCTTCGTCTTCGGCGGTAAGACGCAGCCCGATCGTGTACTTGAGTAACAGAGCAACGATAAGGGTGCCGATGCCCGAATACGCAAGGACACTCCCGGCGCCGATGGTCTGGCGGATCAGCTGAGCGAAGCCGCCGCCGTAGAACAACCCCGCCGACGTGTGACCGCCACCGCCGGCAATCGCGATGGTCTGCGGCGCAGCCAGCAGCCCCACCAGCAGCGTTCCCACGATCCCGCCGACCAGGTGAACCCCGACCACGTCGAGTGAGTCGTCGAATCCGAGCTTGAACTTGAGACCGACCGCCAGCGCACACAGCACACCGGCGGCCCCGCCGATAATCAGCGCGCCCAGCACGTTGACCGAGGAACAGGACGGCGTGATCGCGACCAGTCCGGCCACGATGCCCGAGGCCGCGCCCAGCGTCGTGGCGTGCCCGTCGCGGATTCGCTCGGTGGCCAACCAGGCCAGCATTGCCGCGGCAGTCGCCACCGTCGTCGTGATGAATGTCGACCCGGCGACGCCGTTTGAGCTGGTAGCCGAACCGGCGTTGAATCCGTACCAGCCAAACCACAGCAGACCCGCACCCAGCATCACGAACGGCACATTGTGCGGTCGCGTCGGGTTTTTCGGCCACCCCCTGCGCTTGCCCAGCACGATCGCCAACACCAGGCCCGCCATACCGGCGTTGATGTGGACCGCCGTGCCGCCCGCGAAGTCGATCGCGTGCAGCTTGTTGACGATCCAGCCGCCATGGGCTCCAGTGACCCCGTCGGCGCAAAACACCCAGTGCGCCACCGGGAAGTACACGACGGTGGCCCACAGCCCGGCGAATACCGTCCAGCTGGCGAACTTCAACCGGTCGGCTACCGCACCGGAGATGAGCGCCACCGTAATGATTGCGAACATCAGCTGGAATGCGACGAAGACGGTCTGGGGCAGTGTTCCCGCCAGCGCGATATTGGTCGCGGCTGTGCTGCCGCTGGCGGCAGCTCCATTGACGCCGATAAGACCCTTCAGGCCAAAGTATTGGGTCGGGTTGCCTGCGACGTTGCCGACATCGTCACCGAAGGCAAGCGAGTAACCGTAAATCACCCACAGCACGGTGACGACGCCCATCGCGATGATGCTCATCATGATCATGTTGAGCACGCTCTTGACGCGAACCATCCCGCCGTAGAAGAACGCCAGGCCCGGCGTCATCAACAGCACCAACGCGGAGCTAGCCAGCATCCAGGCGGTGTCGCCGGTGTCTGGCACTCCCATCGTGGGGAATTGGTCCACTGCCCCTAACCTCCTTCGGCAAGGCCGCCTCCGACGCGGGGTTGCGACCGGTAACCCGCTGACAACGCTGTCAAGACAATGCGCAGTCCTTGTTTCGAAACGTGGCGCTGACAGGTTTCGCCCGTGTTACATCATGCTCACAGCGGCGATCGCAAGCGGCGGCGAAGCCGGGCGCAGCGGGTCGCCGCCATGCTCACAGCGGCGATCGCAAGCGGCGGCGATCAGCCCAACAGTGCGTCGACGAAGGCGGCTGGTTCGAAGGGCGCAAGGTCGTCGGGCCCCTCCCCGAGGCCGACCAGTTTCACCGGGACCCCCAGTTCCTGCTGGACCCGGAAGACGATGCCACCTTTGGCCGTGCCATCCAGCTTGGTCAGCACCGCGCCAGTGATCTCGACGACCTCGGCAAACACCCGCGCCTGCGCCAGCCCGTTTTGCCCGATCGTGGCGTCGAGCACCAGCAGCACCTCGTCGACCGCCGCGCGCCGGGTCACCACACGTTTGACCTTTCCGAGTTCGTCCATCAGCCCGGTTTTGGTGTGCAGCCGCCCGGCGGTGTCGATCACCACGACGTCAGCGCCCGCGGCAATGCCCTTGTCGACGGCGTCGAACGCCACCGACGCCGGGTCTGCGCCCTCGGCTCCGCGCACCACGTCGGCGCCCACCCGCGAAGCCCAGGCC
>NZ_JBATXN010000557.1:0-14217 GCF_049673265.1 Mycobacterium sp.
GAGAAGATGTACTTCGCGAACTGTTCCCGGAACCCGTCGATGTTGATCATCATGCCGACCACCACGCTGTTGAACTGGCACGGTGTTTTCGGTGGGGTCTCGCCGATGTGGTGGGCGACCGGAAGCCCGGCGGCCTCGATCTCATCCCAGACCGGTTTCATCCCCACGCTGCCGTAGTCGATGATGTTGCCGTCGTCATCCTTGCCCGGGTTCAGTGGCAGCAGAAACGTCTTGAGCCCCAACGACTTCAGTTCAGCGAGCGTGCGGCGAGTGCCTTGCGGATCCCACCAATTGATCAGTCCCGCGCCGTAGAAGTGACCACCGGAGCGCTCCTGCAGCTCGGCGATGTACTCGTTGTAAATGCGGAATGCCAGCTCGCGAAGTTCCTTGTCCGGGTAGTGGAACAGCGCCAGAATCGCGTTGGGGAACGCCAGCTCCTTCTCGACGCCGTCTTCGCGTAGCTCCTGAATCCGGGCCTCGATGTTGGTACTTGCCGCGCCGGGCAGGTCGTCGTATTGCATCAGCACCGCGCTGAAGTCGCCCGGCAGGAACGACTGCCCTTTTCGCCCGACTTGGTAGGCGCCGTCCTCGTACCAGATCCGCGGCGCCTTGTCTTTGAGGTCTTCCGGGAAACGCTGGTAGAAAATGTCGTCGGCCAGCGATATGTGGTTATCCGCAGAGAAAACCACGGTTCCTTCCGGCAGGCCCACGCCCACTCCGTCGGCGTGGCCGTGCCGATCCTTCGGTGCGCCGAACCCTCCGGGCGGATAGAGCGAAATACTGCTTGTTTGAGGCGACATCACTGGCCCTCCAATCGGATCCACACTTGTTCGACAGTATTCACCAGGTCACCGGCAGTTCATAGACGCCGTATGCGAGCCGGTCGTGCTTGAACGGAATGTCCTCGATCGGCGCGGCAAGCTCCAGGGTGGGAATGCGGCGAAGCAGGGTGTGAAAGACGATTTGCAGCTCGGCGCGGGCCAGCTGTTGGCCGACGCATTGGTGCCTGCCGTAGCCGAACGCGACGTGCTGGCCGGCGCCCGAGCGATGCAGGTAAAGCCGATCGGGTTCGGCAAATGCCTTGGCATCCCAATTCGCCGGCGCCAGGTCGATGATGATTCCCTCACCGGCCCGAATGACCTCGCCGGCGATCTCGATGTCCTCGGCGGCGACGCGGCGCTGCCCGTTTTGGATGATGGACAAGTAGCGCAGCAGCTCCTCCACTGCGTTCGCAACGACTTTCGGGTCTTCGGTGTCGCGCAGCACGGCCGCCTGCTCTGGGTACTGCAGCAGCGCCAGCACACCGAGGCCGATCATGTTGGCCGTCGTTTCGTGACCGGCAATCAGTAAGCCAGTGCCTAGCTGCGCGGCCTCCTTGACGCTGAGCTCACCGGCCTTGACCCGCTCGGCCAGATCCGAAACCGCGTCCTCGGCCGGATTCTCCATCTTGGCCTGGACCAGCTGAGCGAGGTATTTGTTCAAGTTCATCGCACCTTTGACGGTGTCCTCGCCGGTCGCGTAGCGCGCGAGCCCGATGTTGGCGTGCTGCTGAAACATCTCGGCGTCCTCATACGGAACGCCCAGCAGCTGGCTGATGACCAGCGACGGGACCGGCAACGCGAGGGCGGTGACGATGTCCGCAGGCCGCGGTCCGGCCAGCATTGCGTCAATGTGCTCATCGGTGATCTGCTGTATCACCGGCCGCAAGCCTTCGACCCGCTTGAAGGTGAACGGCTTTGACAGCATTCGCCGAAACCTGGTGTGCTCCTCGGCGTCAGAGGTGAAGACCGACCTTGGGCGCTTATGCACGGTCGACAACATGCCCGCGTTCCAATGCGGAAAGCCGGGCCGTCGGTCGTCGACGCTGACGCGGGAATCGGAGAATAACGTCCGCACTTCGTCGTAGCCGGTGATGAGCCACGGGGTGCTGCCGTCCCAGATCTTGACTTTGGATAGCGGCCGCGCAGCCCCGAGCTCCATCACCTCCGGTGGCGGGGCGAACGGGCAGCCGGCGGCCCGACCCATCGGATACTCCGGTACGTCAGAGACCGCCTCGGTTGCGGTGAGGGTGTCGGACACTTCTCACTCCTCGATGTGGATGGCCAGTGCGGGGCAACCCGCGGCGGCCTTGCGGGCATTGTCAGCCTGATCGGCGGGCGGGTTCTCATTCAGCAGAACGACGACTCCGTCATCGTCGCGCTGATCGAAAATTTCGGGCGCGTGCATCACGCAATTCCCCGACGATGCGCATTTGTCTTGGTCCACAGTCACTTTCATCATTTTCTACAGCCAGCTTCTTTACCGGTGCGGGGTGACCGGCGCCAGCCAGAGTCCCACGACCGCATCGATCAGGCCGGATCCCGCG
Organism: Mycobacterium sp.; assembly: GCF_049673265.1. Lineage (GTDB taxonomy): Bacteria > Actinomycetota > Actinomycetes > Mycobacteriales > Mycobacteriaceae > Mycobacterium. Next base: position 2,366 of record NZ_JBATXN010000557.1, read on the forward strand.
GCCCGCCAGGACGAACGAGCCGCGGATGTACTTGCCGCCATTGCCCTTTCACGGTCGGCGCAGGTGTGCATCAGCAGATTGCGGGCCATCAGGTTTCGCTCCGCCCGAACGTCGGCCGGCAGCTCCGGAAGGCACCGGTTGATGCCGTCAATCACCTGAACCAGCGATTCAGAGGTGAGCGCGTCCTTGACCACAATGTTGTAGTAGGCAGGATCGGTCATCACTTGTGCGGCGAAGCGCGCGTACCAGGTCGGGTTACCCAGCGCGGCCAAGTGATCGGTGAGCGGGCGGACCAGACACGCCACCCAACTGCGCATATCGTCGGCGGCCCCAGACTGCATGATCTCGGCCACCATGTGTTCCCGCAGCCGCTCGATCGGGATGCGATGGCGTTGCTCGATAGCCCGCACCAAATCGGTTTTAGTACCGAAGTGGTAGCCGACCGCGGCATTGTTGCCCTGGCCGGCAGCCTCGCTGACCTGCCGGTTGGACACGGCGAAGACCCCATGCTCGGCGAACAGCCGCTCGGCCGCGGTCAGGATGGCCTCCTGGGTCGTGCTGGCCCGGTCGGTGCGCGCGGCTTTCGCGGTAGTCACCTGGCCAGTCAACGCCCTGATCCCAATTAAGTCAAGCGATTGATTTAATCGTGCTGGTCGCTGCGACGGCGGATCGCTTTACCGGCAGACGTGCCGCCGTCGACCGTCATGACCGTCCCGGTGACATACCGGGATCGGTCGCCCGCCAGATACAGCGCAGCCTCCGCGACGTCTTCGGGAGTGCCCTCTCGCTTCAGCGGCCGGTCGGCTTGCATCTGCGCCCTAATCGTCTGCTCGAAACGCGCGATCTTCTCCGCGGATTCCCCGGTGGCCGACGAGGCCAGCAATGGCGTCGGTATGCTGCCGGGCGCGATGCAATTGACCCGGATGTCGTAGTACGCCAACTCGATTGCCGCCGACTTGGTGAACTGGATGACCGCCGCCTTCGACGCGCGGTAAGTCATCACGCCGCCGCCGGCCTGGATGCCGCCGATCGACGACACGTTGATGATCGAGCCGCCGCCGCTGGACGCCATCTGCCGGGCTGCATCCCGGGTACCGGCCATCACGCCCAATACGTTGACGGACATCACCCGGTGAAAGTCGGCGAGGTCGTCGTCCAGAAAGCTGCGATGCATCCTGCTGGAGACTCCGGCGTTGTTCACCATCACGTCCAGCCGCCCGAACATCTCCACGGCAGCCGCGACGAGCCCCCCGACCTCCTCGGGATCGGCGACGTCGGTCAACCGGAAGGCCGCGTCGTGGCCCAGCGCGGCGGCAAGATCCTCACCGCGGTTGCGTTCGAGGTCGGCGATCATCACCCGGGCGCCTTCCGCGACAAACTTCTCGACGACCCCGGCACCGAGGCCCGACGCACCGCCGGTGACAATCGCGACCATGCCAGCCAGTTCGTTGACCATGTCGAAGAGTTAATCGGCGCAACAACGGTTAAGTCAAGCGATTGATTTACCCAGATGATCGCAGACCCCGTCATGCTGGTGCTACGTTCGGCTTAGTGACGCGATTTGTTTACTTCGAGTCCTCACGGCGTTGGCCTGGAACGACCACGCTTCGCCTGTCTCGGCAGGATCCCGTGGTCCGTCTTGACCTGGTGGCGCAGTGAAAGTAGTCATCAACCGATTCAAAGGAACCGATTTGAAACTCCATCGATTTAGCGCTGCGGCGAGTGTGCTGGCAACCGGTGCGCTGATGCTGTCCGCGTGTGGAAACAACAACGACAACACCAGCAGCCAAGGTGGTACGACGTCCGGTTCGCCTGGTTCGGCGGCGAAGGTGAGTTGCGGCGGAAAGCAAGCGCTGAAAGCCAGTGGGTCCACCGCCCAGGCGAACGCGATGGCCCGTTTCGTCAACGCCTTCGAGCAAGCGTGTTCCGGTCAGACCTTGAACTACACGGCCAACGGCTCGGGTGCAGGGATCAACGAGTTCATTGGTAATCAAACTGATTTCGGCGGCTCGGATGTGCCCCTGAAGCCCGACGAACATGATAAGGCGCAGCAGCGTTGTGGTTCGCCGGCGTGGGACCTGCCGGTGGTGTTCGGCCCGATCGCGGTGACCTACAACGTCTCCGGCGTGACCTCGCTGAACCTCGATGGACCAACCGCGGCGAAAATCTTCAACGGCACCATCAAGACGTGGAACGACCCGGCCGTCACGGCGCTCAACGCCGGCACGGCCCTGCCGGCGTTGCCCATACACGTCGTCTTCCGCAGTGACCAGTCGGGGACAACCGACAACTTCCAGCAATACCTCGATGCCGCATCCGACGGTACGTGGGGCAAGGGCACCGGAAAGTCGTTCAACGGCGGCGTCGGTGAAGGTGCCAAGGGCAACGACGGTACGTCGGCGGCCATCAAGAACACTCCGGGCTCAATCACCTACAACGAATGGTCGTTCGCGCAGGCGCAGAAGCTGAACACGGCCAAGATCGTAACGTCGGCGGGTCCCGATCCGGTGGCGATCAGCGCCGACTCGGTCGGCAAGACCATCGCCGGGGCAAAGATCAAAGGGCAGGGCAACGACCTGGTGCTCGACACCGTGTCGTTCTACAAGCCGACGCAGCCGGGCGCCTATCCGATCGTGTTGGCAACGTATGAAGTTGTCTGCTCCAAGTACCCCGACAGTCAGGTCGGCACGGCCGTAAAGGCATTCCTGCAGACCACCATCGGTCCGGGCCAGAATGGCTTGGCGGACAATGGATATATCCCGATTCCCGACGCGTTCAAGTCGAGGCTGTCAACGGCAGTCAATGCCATCGCTTGATGATCTAGAGGCATTTTGTCAACCGTAACGACGCCCGCGCTGACGGCTGACGACGGAGCCAAGGCACGGCGGGGCGACCGGCTGTTCAAGTCGGTCGCCGCGCTATCCGGGTCCACGATCATGATCGCGATCGGCATGATCGCGATCTTCCTGTTGGTCCATGCCATCCCGGCGCTGCGCGCCAACCACGCCAACTTCTTCACCAGCGCGCAGTTCGATACCACCGACAGTCATCACCTGGCATTTGGTATTCGTGATCTGTTGATGGTGACGGTGCTGAGCTCACTATTCGCCCTAGCCTTGGCAGTACCCGTCGCGATCGGGATCGCCGTGTTCCTCACCCAATATGCGCCGGCAAGGCTATCGCGCCCTTTCGGCGCGTTAGTCGATCTGCTGGCCGCGGTGCCGTCGATCGTCTTCGGACTGTGGGGAATTTTCGTACTGGCACCGCAACTCGCGCCGATCGAAGACTTGCTCAACCGCGACCTGGGGTGGCTGTTTCTGTTCAAGGCGGGAGACGTTTCGTTAGCCGGCGGCGGCAATATCTTCACCGCCGGCGTCGTGCTCGCCGTGATGGTCCTGCCGATCATCACCTCGGTTTCGCGAGAAGTATTCCGGCAGACCCCGTCTCCCCACATCGAAGCGGCGCAAGCACTGGGCGCGACAAAGTGGGAGGTAGTACGGATGACCGTGCTGCCGTTCGGTCGTAGCGGCGCCGTCGCCGCGTCGATGCTGGGGCTGGGCCGGGCGTTGGGCGAAACGGTTGCGGTGCTGATCATCTTGCGCGCGGGAGCGCGCGCCGGGAATTGGTCGCTGTTCGATGGCGGCTACACGTTTGCTTCCAAAATCGCCTCTGCGGCAAACGAATTCAGTGAGCCTCTGCCCACTGGGGCCTATATCGCGGCCGGTTTCGTACTGTTCGTTCTGACATTCATCGTCAACGCGGTCGCCCGCGCGATCGTTGGCAGGGCGGTTAAGACATGAGCGCGCCCACCCTCGAGGTTCCGGTAAAAGCGGTAGCGGTTCGGCGTATCAGCACTGGGCGGCGGATCAAAAACCGCGTCGCGGCACTGCTTTTCGTCACATCGTTCGGCATCGCGCTGGTACCACTGGCCTGGCTGTTATGGATCGTTGTCCAACGAGGCTGGTATGCCATCACGCAACCCGGTTGGTGGAGTCACTCACTGCGCGGCGTGCTACCGGAGCAGTTTTCCGGCGGAATTTATCACGCCCTTTACGGGACGCTGGCGCAGGCTGGGGTGGCGGCAATCCTTGCTGTACCACTGGGATTCATGACCGCGGTGTACTTGGCGGAATACCGTTCCAGTCGGCTGGCGCGGGTCACCAGCTTCATGGTCGACGTGCTCGCCGGTCTGCCCTCGATAGTGGCGGCGCTGTTCATCTTCAGCCTGTGGATCGCCACAATCGGTTTCCAGCAGAGCGCCTTCGCGGTGTCACTCGCGTTGGTATTGCTGATGTTGCCGATCGTGGTGCGCTCGACTGAGGAAATGCTCAAGCTCGTGCCCGACGACCTTCGAGAAGCCAGCTACGCGTTGGGCATTCCGAAATGGAAAACAATCATGCGGATCGTCGTCCCGATCGCGATGCCGGGCATCATATCCGGCGTCCTGCTGGCGATCGCGCGTGTCATGGGCGAAACGGCGCCGGTGCTGGTGCTGGTCGGATATAGCCGGGCGATCAACTTCGATATCTTCAACGGCAATATGGCATCGCTGCCGCTGTTGATCTATACCGAACTCAACAACCCCGAACACGCAGGGTTCCTGCGGGTTTGGGGCGCCGCACTGACGTTGATCATCGTGGTGGCGGTGGTCTACTTGGTGGCCGCCGCCGCTAACCGCTTGATCGCGATCCGTCGGCGCTGACCCGCTACCCGGGACATCCGGCAACGACGTACTTGATCGCACGGTCATTGCCGCGGTCAGCGACGTACACGTTGCCCGCATTGTCCACCGCGAGCTGTAACGGCGTGTTGAGTCCGTTAACTGCAAGTGGTGTAGGAACATTCGACCCGGCCGGCAACTTCAAGACTTGGTTGTTGTCGTGTTCACTGACGTAGACGTTGCCGGCACCGTCCACCGCCACACCCCACGGGACAGTCAAGCCGGTAAACGGCAGAACGGTCTGGTTGCTGGATCCAGCCTCCAGCTTGACCACCCGGTTGTTGTCCGTGTCGGCGACATACACGTTGCCGGCGCCGTCCACCGCCACACCATCTGGGTTGTTCAGTCCGGTAAACGGCAAATCGATCGGGGTGTTCGATCCAGCGGGCAACTTCACCACCCTGTTATTGCCCCGATCGGCGACATACACGCTGCCAGCGCTATCCAGCGCGATGCCCTCCGGGTAACTGAGACCGGTGAACGGCAGCTGAGTCTGGTTGTTCGAACCGGCCGGCAACATCACTACCCTGTTGTTGAAGTCGGTGACATACGTGGCGCCCGCCGCGTCGACAGCCACCGCTTGGGGTTGGTACAGACCGGTGAACGGCAGCACCGTCGGCGTGGTCGACCCGGCCGCCAATTTCACGACTCGGCCATACATGCCTTGGTTGGTGACGTACACCGCGCCCGAGGAATCCACTGCCAGTCCGCCGGGAGACAGGCGGAAGTTCAGCCCATCGAACGGCAGCACGTTTTGTCCGCAGGCTTGCGTCGCCGGAGCCGGAGAGGAGTGCGGCCGGACCAGATATCCGAAAATAGCGACGAGCAGGACCAACGCCACGGCCGCGAGGATCCACCACTTGCGTCTGCTGGGCCGAGCGGGTCCGCTGGGTGCGAAGTCAGGAGGCTGCGCCGCAGGTTGTGGGCGCACCGGTGGCGGGCCGACAAGCACCGGGGCGGACGGTCGCCAGCCCCCGGCGCCGTTGCCGCCCGTCGCGGGACGCACCATCGTCTCGGCGTCTTGGCCGTGCTGCAGAATGCTTTCGGCTTGGTGAAGCTCGGGTGCAGTCAGCGCGTCGAGGGCGGCGTTGGCCAGCTCGCCGGCGGTGCGGTAACGCTCCTCAGGGCTTTTTGCCATCCCTCTGGCGATCACCTCGTCGAGGGCCGCCGGAATCCGTCCGGGCCCCAGCTGGCTGGGCCGCGGCGGTGTCTCCATCAGATGCGCGGCAACCAACCGTTCGATGCTGTCGGCCCTAAATGGCGGCGACCCAGTCAAACACTCGCCCAACACACAGGCCAGCGCATAGATGTCGGAGCGATAGGTGACCTCGTTGCCGGTGAACCGCTCCGGCGCCATGTATTTGTAGGTGCCCATCGCCATCCCGGTTTGGGTGATTCCCTGGTCGCTGCCCGAGCGGGCGATACCGAAATCCACCAGATAGGCGAAGTCATCACCGGTAATAAGGATGTTCTCCGGTTTGACGTCGCGGTGCGTCACCCCGTTGGCGTGCGCGGCGTCCAGCGCGCAGGCGACCTGACGCACAATGGCCACCGCCCGCGGCGGACTCATCGGCCCACTGCGTTTGAGCACGGCAGCCAAGTTGGCACCTTCGATTAGGCGCATGTCCAGATACAGCTGGCCGTTGATCTCGCCGTAGTCGTGGATCGGCACGACGTGTGGCTCGGTCAACCGTCCTGCGGCGGCGGCCTCGCGTTGCATCCGGGTGCGAAACATCGGGTCGTCGGAGAACTGCGGCGAGATCAGCTTGAGCGCGACGACCCGGCCCTTGCGGGTGTCCTCGGCTTCGTAGACCTCGCCCATCCCGCCGCGGCCCAGCAGCCGCATCAGCCGGTAGGGCCCAAACCAAGACCCCGCCCGTGAAACCGGCTGGCTGTTGGTCACCCTCAATGCTCCTTCTCTCATGAGATATCGTCTACTGCCGCTGCGAGTTTCGATTGAAACGAGCTTGGCATCGGGATGTACCCGTATTGGTCTAAGCCAGCTTGTCCGTTACCAATTGTGGTCTGCATGAACGCTTTTACCGCCGCGCCGGTCGCGGAGTCCGGATACTTCGAGCAGACGATTTCATAGGTGGCCAGCACGATCGGGTAGGCACCGGCCTGGGTCGGCTTGTAGAACGACGAGGTGTCGACTACCAGATCATTGCCCTGCCCCGAGAATTTGGCCCCGGCGATCGTTCTGCCGACCGAGTCGGTGGTGATTCGCACCGGATCCGGACCGGCCGATGTCACTATCTGGGCCATGGTCAATTGATGGCCCACCGCGAAAGACCACTCGTTATAGGTGATCGACCCGTCGGTTGCCCGCAATGCCGCCGACGTGCCTTCGTTTCCGCTGGCGCCTTGCCCGACGCCACCGTCAAAGTTTTCGTCGGTGCCCTTACCCCACGCGCCGTCGGATGCGGCCGCGAGGTACTTCTGAAAGTTGTACGTAGTACCGGATTTATCGCTGCGGAAGACGACGTTGATCGGCGTTGCGGGCAGGTTAACGTTCGTGTTGAGCGCTTTGATGGCCGGGTCGTTCCACATGGTGATGCTGCCGTTGAAGATCTTGGCGGTGGTTGGTCCGTCCAGGTTCAGCGAACTCACGCCGACGACGTTGTAGGTGACCGCTATCGGACCGAACACCGCGGGAAGGTCCCACGCCGGCGAACCGCAACGCTCTTGCGCCCGGTCGGGCTCATTCTTCCCGGGATCCAACGGCTTGTCGGAGCCGGCCAGGTCGGTTTCGTTGTTCAGGAACTGCTCTACTCCGGCGCCGGAGCCGTCGGCGTTGTAATCCAGCGTGGAGCCCGAGCAGGCCCGGATGTAGGCGTAAACAAATTGCTCGATCGCGTTCTCCTGCGCGGTCGAACCGCTGGCTTGGAGCTTCTTCTTGCCGCCGCAGTCGACGGGCACCGCCGCTGGCGTGGATCCAGGCGACGACGTTGCAGAACTGCCTTTGCTGCCGCACGCCGACAGCACCAGCGCGCCGACGACCAGCAGGCTCAGCGCTGCGGCACATCGGTTGACCTTCACCACGGTTCCTTCTCTGACGTTCAGCTGTGGCTCGGCAACAGCACGATGAGCCAACTGTTAACAGATAACCCTGTAGAGATGAATAAATCTTTAACGTCAGCTTTGTGCTGGCTTTGTGTGTCCTGCGAACAATCTGCCAATTAACCGCGAAGGGAGCTTCGCTCAGTAACGTCGGTGCAGCTCAGGCGTCTGCATCGACACTTGCCAGGAATTCCAGCAGCAATTCGTTGACGACTCCGTGCTGCTCAATTTGCGGGCAGTGGCCAGCCGCCTCGACCACAGCCGAGCGTGCGTGAGGAATCTGATCAGCGATCGCCTTCGCCCAACCCGGCGGGAGAAGTTTGTCGCAGCCGCCCTCGATGATGAGCGCCGGAACCCCGACTTGCTGGTAAGCCCGTTTGCTGGACGGGGCCGCCGGCGGTGCAGCGCCGGGTCTGCGGAAGCGAGCGGCCGCGAGCGCCTCCCACGCGCCGGGGGCGATGCTCGATTCGAAACGACGTTGGACGTAGGCGTCGTCGGCCGGATAGGACGGATCGTGAAAGAGTGCCTCGACGATCCGGCGCATGGCCGGCACGGTCGCGTCGTAATCGTAGAGGGCGTCCATGTGGTGGCTGCGTTGGATTTCACCGCCGCCGCAGATTGCCACCATGCTGCGCATCGGTAGCACCGGCGAAGCCGAGGTGGCGTCGGTGAGCAAGTTGATCGCGCCCATCGAGTTACCGACGAACTGCGCGGAGTCAACGCCGAGCGCGTCGCAGAACCGGGCGATGTGTCGGATCCGCATGCCGCGCCCGTCGGTGAAGTCGATGACCTTGGCCGACTGGCCGAAACCCAGCATGTCTGGCGCCAGCACACGGTATCGCTCGGCAAGCGCAGGTATCGTTCGCTCCCAGCTGATTTCGGCGCTGACGCCGAATTCGCCGCCGTGCAGCAGGATCACCGGGTCACCGGCGCCGGACTCGAGGTAGCTGGTGGCCAGCCCGTCGACCGCGGCGGTTCTGGTATGAATTTTCACGGCATCGGAGCGGATCGCATGAATGTCAATACTTGCGATGCCAGCAGGTTCAGTTGGTTCGTGACGGTCGCGTCGACCAGTTCGCCTGCCGCGTCCCAGATTTGGTCCGCGGAGTTGATCGCGACACCGAGCGGAGTCGGCCATGCGCGCAGGGCATGCCCGACGGCGCGGAGCTGGTCTAGTGTGCCGACCGCCGCCTGCCACCCGTAGGCACAGCTGATGCAGCCCCACGGTTTGTTGTCGAGGTAGACGCGCGAGTCGTCACGCATGTCCTCGATGTAGTCCAGTGCGTTCTTGACCAATCCGGAGATGCCTCCGTGGTACCCGGGCGATCCGACGATGACGGCGTCGGCGGCGCGCAGCGCCTCGATCAGCGCAACTGCCTCGGGCGTGCGGGCCGGTTCGTGTGGGTTGTACATCGGTAGCTCGATGTCGGCGCCGCAGTAGAGCTGGGTGCGTCCGCCCTGGCGCTCAACGGCGGCCAGCGAATGCCGTAGGGCTCGTTCGGTCGACGAGTTCGCCCTCAATGTTCCGCCGAGGCCCACCACCAGCGGCCCGTCGCCTCCCGACCCTTTTGTCAACATCGACCTGTCCCTTTTTACTTGATTGCAATGGGATTGACCGGAGATCCCACCGCACCAACGACTCTCAGTGGCGGTGCGATCAGCTGGAACTCATACACACCATCGGCTGCGCAGTCGGCCGCCAATGCGGTCAGATCCCAGTACTCGCCGAGCATCAGCCCCATGTCTCGCAGGCAGAGCATGTGCATGGGCAAAAATGTTCCCTGCACCCCGGATATCGGGTCTTCGACCATGAGATTGTCGGCGGCCACCGCCGCGATGTCGTGGTCATGAAGCCAAGAAGCGCACCGCCAGTCCAGGCCGGAGCCGGGTTCGCCCCCGTTGCCGGTTTCCAGAAACCTTGCCCACCAGCCGGTTCGGATCAAGATGATGTCGCCGCGCCCGACGGTAACGCCCTGGGATCGGGCAACGTCCTCGAGTTCGCCCGGGGTGATCGGGTTGCCTAGCTCAAGAAATGTGTCTGCGCCGCGATGCCGAACAAGGTCGAGAAGTACACCGCGCGAGGTGATGCCCTTGGAGTCGACTTTGTCGATGCCGCAGTGAAGCGCGCCGAGGCTGGTTACCGAGTCCGCCGGGAAACCGTTGTAAAGCTGGTCTTCGTAGTAGACGTGGGAGAGCGCATCCCACTGGGTAGCGGCCTGCAGCGGCATGATGACCATGTCGTCGTTGAAGCGAAATAGGTCGTCCTGGAAATATTTTCCTAGTTCCTGCGCACCCGGGTTGCTGGCCCAGTCCGGGCCGTAGCGAGGCAGTGAGCGCGCGTCGCCGCCGTCTATCGTCATCACGTGGATCGGGTTGTGCCGGAACTTGAATGAGCCCTGCGGGCCCGACGATCCGAAGTCCACGCCGAGCGGAAATACCTTGCCGTGCTTGACCAGACTGGCCGACTGCGCAACCTTGTCCGCGGTGATGAAGTTGAGCGTGCCGAGCTCGTCGGCGTCACCCCATCGTCCCCAGTTGCAGACGTCGCGCGCGACCCGGCGAAAGTCGGTCATGCTGGCCACAGTGCTCACCCTTCCTCGAGCTCGCGCGCGATTGCGGCACCGATATTGCCGCCGTCGACCCAGAGCACTTGGCCCGAAATATAACTGGCGGCCTTGCTGTTCAAGAACACCAGGACCGCCGCCTGCTCGTCCGGCTCGGCGACCCGGCCCAATGGCTTGGGGATGTCATCCAGGTACGGCTGACCATAGGCGGCGCGCAGCTGGTCGAGAATCGGAGTCTCGGTAACGCCCGGTCCGGTGCAGTTGATGCGAATACCTCGAGCACCGAGCGCAGCGGTATTTCTCATGGTGTACAGGATGATCGCTTCCTTGGACAATCGGTAGCCCCCGTCGGCCAGCGTGTCCGGATGGCGGTGACACCAGTCGATTCCCGCGGCCATCGAGTCGGTGCGCAGCAGACCGCCGACGACTTGCTGATGCTCCCGATAACCGGACGCCGCGAGCGAGGACACGCTCACGATGGACGAGCCGGGCGCCATGTTTCCCAGCAATCCCTCGGTGAGGTGCCGTAAGCCGAGGAAGTTGATCGTGACAACCAGCAGCGGATCGCCGATCCCCGAGGAGACGCCGGCGATGTTGAACAACGCATCGACTTGCCCGCCAACCGAAGCCACGGCGCGGTCGATGGACGTCGGGTCGGTCAAGTTCAGGTCATGAAACTCCGCGATGTCGGTGCTCGGCGGATGCTTGTCCAACCCGACGACGTGTGCGCCGAGCTCCGTGAGCTGCCGGACGACGTGAGCCCCGATGCCCGACGCGCACCCGGTCACCACCACCCGGCGACCGTCGTAACGCCACAGCTGCTCGATTTGCCCCAAGTTTCAGGCAACTTTCGCTATCACGGCTGCTGGGCTTTCTGCTCCTTGGCCCGCTGCGCCGCCTGGACGCGACCCTCGTTGATTTCGGCCATCGCTTCGGGGATCTCGCTCGCGGTGAATTTCCCGCCGCGGCCGGTGGGTAGTCCGCCGAAGGAGTAGCCCTCGTCGAACTTCGGGGCGGTCGACTCGGGCCGACGCGCTTCGATCTTTTCGACCACCGGTGCCAGCCGCTTCTTCTTGTCGGCGACCGCTTTTGCGTCGCGCTCGATGAACTCCGGAAGCACCTCTTTACCCATCAGCTCGAGGGATTCCATGGTGCCTTCGTGGCTGCGCGGGTTGAGCAGCAGAATGATCTCGTCGACGCCGCTGTCTTCGTAGCCGCGCAGGAACTCTCGAACGGTGGCCGGCGAGCCGAACGCGCCGCGACCGGGGCCGTAGGCCAGCGTCGGGTCCTTCTCGCATTCTTCGAGATAGCGCTTCCACACTCCGGTCCGTCCAGGCGTGTGGATACCGGTCATGTAGTAGTGCATGATCCCGAACGAGAAAAATCCGCCACCCATCCCCAGACGCTCGACCGCTTGCTCGTCGGTCTTGGCGACCATCATCGACAAATCACCGCCGATGGCAAGGATGTTCGGATTGATCTGCGGGGTGATCGGCACGCCGCTTTCC
>NZ_JBATXN010000558.1:0-5032 GCF_049673265.1 Mycobacterium sp.
ACCGCGTAAGGAGGCACGAAACTGGCCGCCCCAAGTGGTGGCGGCGTCGCTACGGAGGGGGCAACAGTGCTCGCGGTGGGCGCCGAACTGGGTAGTGGACTGGACACGGAGACGCCGCCTCCCGAGACGCCGATCTGGACGGAGCTACCGGTCGCTGCCGGCAAACTCGACGGCTGCGTCGCCGGTACGGTCGACGCGGCGGCTGGTAGCGGGGCCGCTTCAAGCTGGATGCCTGCCAGCCCGCCCAGGCCGGCAATGCCCCCCACCGCGCCGACTGGCACCACGAACGGAAGCGCCAACAGCTGTGGAAAGGCCTGGATGGCTTCGATCGCATGGCCGAACTCGTCCGATGCCAGCGCCCCGATGTCGGCGGTCAGCTGGGTCAACCCTTGTGCCGGGTTTTGCCCGATGATCCCGACGTCTCGTTGCAAGGTTTGCACGACTTCCAGGACGCGATTGCTCCACCAGCTCAGGTCGTATGGCGTGCCACCGTCGTTGTCGATCGGCGGCAGCGTTCCAGTATCACCGCCGGATTCGCCGTCGGCCGGATTGTGCTGAGTCACGATTTGCGGGGCCGGATCTGTCTGCGGCGCTGCTGCCAGCGCCATAGTGGACACCGCCTGATAGGTGCTCATAGTGGTGGCCGCCTGAATCCACATCCGCACATAGTCGGCCTCGTTGAGCGCGATCGGAATCGTGTTGATACCGAAGAAATTGGTCGCCACCAAGACGCCGTGAATCATGTGGTTGGCGGCCAGCTCCGGCAACGTCGGCATCGCGGCCAACGCCGCGGTGTACGCGCTGGCCGCGGTCTCGTGCTGGACGGCCTCGGATGCACTTTTGGCACTGACCCGCATCAGCCAGGCCAAATACGGAACGTGTGCAGCCACGTAGTGCTCGGCACTCGGCCCTTCCCAAGCCCCGGCCTGCACCGCGGACAAGATAGCTCTGAGTTCCTCAGCGACTGAAGCGTATTCGGTGCTCAGGGACGTCCAAGCGCTGGCCGCGGCCAGCAGTGACCCGGGCCCTGGGCCACTGCTCAACAACGCCGAGTGCACCTCGGGCGGCGAAGCCATCCACACCGGTGCAGTCACGTCGGCATTCAATACGACGCAGTGTCGTAGTTACAAGACCCCGACCGGGTAGGGGGTATTCGCAGGTCTACGACGTGGCGCTAAGGCTCAGCCGCTCAGGGCGGGCCCTCGGTGTCCAGCCGCCCAGATCGACGTTCTGCAGGCCGTTACTCGCGCTTTCTCTGCGAATCGTCGATTTGGGTGTGGTACTGACAGGCGGGTGCGTTGTGGTGCTAATAATCAGAACCGAAGCAGGGTCGGCAGCGCCATCGCCGAATCCAGCGCCAACGCGCAGAAGACCACAGCCAGGTAGTTGTTCGACTGCAAGAACAGGCGCAACGGCTTGACCGGCTCACCGCGACGCACCCCGGCATAGAGCTGGTGGGCCATCGTCAAGAACCACACCCCCGCCACCACGGCCACCGCGGTGTACAGCCATCCGGCTGCCAGCGCCAGCGCCAGCGTCGCAGCCACCGTCAGCCAGGTGTAAACCACGATCTGCTTGGTGACCTGACGCTCGGTGGCGACGGCAGGCAGCATCGGCACACCAGCCGCCTTGTAGTCCTCCTTGTACCGCATGGCCAATGCCCAGGTATGCGGCGGTGTCCAGAAGAAGATGATCGCGAACATCACCAGGGCCGGCCATCCGATCGTGTCGGTGACGGCCGACCAGGCGATCATCACCGGCATACAGCCGGCCGCCCCACCCCAGACGACGTTCTGCGAGGTGCGGCGCTTGAGCAACAGGGTGTAGACGAAGACGTAAAACGCGATCGTGGCCACTGCCAGCAGCCCCGAGAGCAGGTTCGTGGTCTGCCACAACCAGAAGAACGAACCGATGCTCAGCACCAGACCGAACACCAACGCGTTCCTGGTGGGCACGGCAGCCCGCGCAAGCGGCCGTCGGGCGGTCCGCTTCATCATCTTGTCGATGTCGGCATCTGCCACGCAGTTCAGCGTGTTGGCGCCGCCGGCGGCCAGCATCCCGCCGATCAGGGTATTGAGGATCAGCAGCGGGTTCACCGTGCCGCGGTCAGCCAGCAACATCGCCGGGATAGCGGTGACCAGCAAGAGCTCAATGACCCGCGGCTTGGTCAACGCCAAGTACGCCAGCAAAGTGGTGCTGACTCGACTCGGCGCAACGCGCTCGCGAATGCTCACGCAAGAACTCCTCGGATCACAGCAGCGCGCAGCTTCTACTACAGGCGATGGTAGACCGCCCGCTTACCCCGCTCCTAGTCCAGGGTCGCTTCACAACAATTCCGCGCAATTTCACGTGCCGGTGGATCTGCAGCGACGCGGGTACCCGCACTAGTGTTGAACCTGATCACCACGTCGACCCAAGGACCGCGTTCGTGACAACACTCGAAGACATCTCGACCCTGACCCAACCGCACCTGCCCGACGACTGGACCGAGATCGATTCGGCCGCAGTCGACACCATCCGGGTACTGGCCGCCGACGCGGTCCAGAAGGTCGGCAATGGCCATCCCGGCACGGCGATGAGCCTGGCTCCGCTGGCGTACATCCTGTTTCAGCGGACCATGCGTCACGACCCCAGCGACACGACCTGGCTGGGCCGAGACAGGTTCATCCTGTCGGCCGGACACAGCAGCCTGACCCTCTACATCCAGCTCTACCTGGGTGGATTCGGTTTGGAGCTCTCTGATCTCGAGTCGTTGCGCACTTGGGGATCCAAGACTCCCGGGCACCCGGAGTTCCGGCACACCAAGGGTGTGGAGATCACCACCGGCCCGCTGGGGCAGGGTCTGGCGTCGGCGGTGGGGATGGCGATGGCGGCGCGGTATGAACGCGGCCTTTTCGACCCGGACGCCGAGCCGGAAACCAGCCCGTTCGACCACTACATCTATGTGATCGCCTCCGACGGTGACATGGAAGAGGGGGTGACCTCCGAGGCGTCGTCGCTGGCCGCGGTCCAGGAGCTCGGCAACCTGATTGTGTTCTATGACCACAACCAGATTTCGATCGAGGACGACACCAACATCGCCCTGTGCGAGGACACCGCAGCCCGGTATGAGGCCTACGGGTGGCACGTGCAGCGCGTCGAGGGCGGCGAGAACGTCGTCGCTATCGAGGAAGCCATTGCCAACGCCAAGGCCGTCACCGACCGGCCGTCGTTCATCTCGCTGCGGACCATCATCGGCTATCCGGCGCCCAACCTGATGAATACCGGCAAGGCGCACGGCGCGGCGCTCGGTGACGATGAAGTCGCGGCGGTCAAAAAGATCCTCGGATTCGACCCGGACAAGACCTTCGAGGTGCGCGACGAGGTGATCGCCCACACTCGCAAGCTCGTAGAGCGTGGTAAGGAAGCTCACGAGAAGTGGCAGCCGGTGTTCGACGCGTGGGCGCAGCGCGAACCGGAGCGCAAAGCGCTCCTGGACCGGTTGACCGCCGAAAAGCTGCCCGACGGTTGGGACGCTGACCTCCCGCACTGGGAACCCGGGTCGGATGACGTGGCCACCCGCAAAGCGTCTAACGAGGTGCTCAACGCGGTAGGACCGAAGTTGCCGGAGCTGTGGGGCGGTTCGGCCGACTTGGCCGGCAGCAACAACACCACCATCAAGGGCGCTGATTCCTTTGGGCCACCGCGCATTTCGACGAAGGACTACACCGCGCACTGGTACGGCCGCACCCTGCACTTCGGTGTTCGCGAACACGCGATGGGCTCGATCCTGTCCGGCATCGTGCTGCACGGTCCCACCCGTGCCTACGGCGGGACGTTCTTGCAATTTTCCGACTACATGCGCCCGGCGGTGCGACTGGCATCGCTGATGGACATCGACACCATCTACGTGTGGACGCACGACTCGATCGGGCTCGGCGAAGACGGGCCGACCCACCAACCGATCGAGCACCTCTCGGCACTGCGGGCGATTCCGAACCTCTCGGTAGTCCGGCCGGCCGACGCTAACGAGACCGCCTACGCCTGGCATACAATTCTGGCCCGTGGCAACGGCAGCGGTCCAGTCGGTCTCTGCCTGACCAGACAAGGTGTGCCGGTGCTGGAGGGCACCAGCCAGGAAGGCGTCGCCAGAGGCGGCTACGTGTTGAGCGATGCGGACGGGGACGAACCCGAAGTCGTGCTGATCGCCACCGGCTCAGAGGTGCAGATCGCGGTGGCCGCCCAAAAAGCGTTGGCGGAGAAGGATATTCCGGCCCGGGTGGTATCGATGCCGTGCCTGGAGTGGTTCGAGTCCCAGCCAGAGGACTACCGCGACAGCGTGCTGCCGCCCAGCGTCTCCGCACGGGTCGCGGTCGAGGCCGGCATCGCGCAGTGCTGGCACAAACTGGTCGGTGATACCGGCGAAGTGGTGTCAATTGAGCATTACGGGGAATCCGCTGACTACAAGACCCTGTTCCGCGAATTCGGCTTTACCCACGAAGCCGTTGTCGACGCGGCGGAACGAGCACTAGACAACTGAAAGAAGGAAATGCGATGACCCAGAACCCCAACCTTGCCGCGCTCAGCGCCGCGGGTGTCTCCGTGTGGCTCGACGACTTGTCCCGGCAGCGCCTCGAGTCCGGCAACCTACAAGAACTCATCGACACCAAGAGCGTCGTCGGCGTCACCACCAACCCGTCAATCTTCCAGAAGGCGCTCGCCGAGGGCGATGCCTATGAGGGTCAGGTGGCCGAGCTCGCCGAGCGCGGTGCCGACGTTGACGCAACCATCCGCACCGTGACCACCGACGATGTCCGCAACGCCTGCGACGTACTCAGACCGCAGTGGGAGGCTTCCGACGGAGTCGACGGCCGGGTGTCGATCGAGGTGGACCCACGAATGGCGCACGACACCGACAAGACCACCAAGCAGGCCATCGAGCTGTGGAAGATCGTCGACCGGCCGAACCTGCTGATCAAGATTCCGGCCACCAAGGAGGGCCTGCCGGCTATCACTTCGACGCTGGCAGAAGGTATTTCGGTCAACGTCACGC
>NZ_JBATXN010000559.1:0-4594 GCF_049673265.1 Mycobacterium sp.
GCCCGAACAGCGCCGGTCCGCCCAGATGCACATCGAAGCTGACAATCGAGTCCGGGCCCTTCGGCTTGACTTTCGCGATCAGCTTGACTTTGACACCGCCGACACCGTCGCCGTCGAGCGTCATGGACTCCGGTGGTTTGAAATTCACGATCGTCCATTTGATTCGGTTGGGCATGCCCTTGACTTCGACGATCGACTCGATGACCGTGCCCTTATCCAACTGCTCGGGCAGCTTGCTCCGCCACACCCGGTGGATGGTCAGCCACTCCTTGAAACGAGACAGGTCGGATGCACTCTCCCAGGCCTTTTCGGGCGGCAGTGGGACGTCGATTGATCCGGAAAGCTTGGCCATGAGTTAGCTCTGTTGCTCGCCCTTGTCGCCATCGCTCAGGGCGTTCTTCGCCGCTTCCTGCACCTTGTTGACGGTGTCTTTGTATTTGCCTTCGGTCTTGGAGTCGACGAACTCGCCGGCCTTGTCGATCGCGGCGTCGAGCGTGTCGGCGTTCTGCGCCAGCAGGTCCTTAGCTTTGTCCAGGAATCCCATGCGCCCGACCCTACCGCCTAGGAATCTGGGAAGTTGACGTCCTTGGTGACCGACGCCCACTGGTCGATCGACGCTGTCATCGCGGCGATTTTGTCGCGCATCGCCTTGAGGACGTCGCGGCCCAGCAAGAGCCGCAGCGGCGGGTCGTCGAGCTTGGTCACCATCAACACCGCCTCGGCGACCTTCCGTGGATCGCCGGGCAGGTGGTCGGCGAACTGCTTGATCAGGTCCTTGCGTGCCGCAACATCGGTGTAGTCGGCGATCGGGGCACCCGACTCCTTCATCGACCGGGTTGCCCAGTCGGTGCGGAAGGCGCCCGGCTCGATGGCGGTCACCTTGATACCCAATGGCCGCACCTCGGTGGCCAACGCCTCGGTCAATGCTTCCAGCGCGAACTTGGTTGACGAGTAGTACGCGTTCGGCGGGTTGGCCACCAGGCCGGTCATCGACGAGATGTTGACGATGTGACCCGAACCGCGGGCGCGCATGCCCGGCAGCACCGCTTTGATCATGTTCACTACGCCGAAGTAGTTGACGTCGAACAACTTTCGAACCTCGGCGTCCTCGCCTTCCTCGACCGCCGAGAGGTAGCCGTGTCCGGCGTTGTTAACCAGGACGTCGATCCCGCCGAACGCCTTGTCGGCCGCCGCAACAGCGGCGGCGATCTGGCCGGCATCGGTCACGTCGAGCGCGAGAGCTATGCCGTGATCGCCGAATTCGTCGACGAGATCAGCCACCGCGTCAGCGCGTCGTGCGGTCACCACAACACGGTGGCCGTCCGCCAACGCGGCGCGCGCGATCTCACGACCGAAGCCGGTGGAACACCCGGTGATCAGCCAGCGCGCCATCGCTAGATCGTCCCTTCCGGCAGCCGCCGCAGATACGCCGTTCGCCGGTCGGCAAGTTCTGCGGCCCGCTGCTCAGAACTCACCCGAGGCAAGGTGGGCACCTCGGCGTCGAGCCGGTCGAGTTTGACGACTCGTCCCCGTGCGCCCAGGTCCTCCCGCGGACCGGCCGCAGCGAACTCGGCCATCCGCAGCGTCAGAATGCCTTCGCGCAGCCCATCAGAGTCGATCCAGTTGGCCACGCCCGGGTCGGTCGGCGAGATCACGTAGGTGTAGGTGCCGTCCGCATTAGCGAACGACTGTGCCTTGTTGAGGCTGCCGGTGCGGTCGACGATTTCCAACGTGGTGCCCCAGATGTTGCTCAGCGGCACGGTGAAGTACTCGGCGCCGCCGTCGCTGAGCTCGACGACGAACGCCTCGTCGGGGGCGAGTTCGAACCGGCCCATGAGATAAACCTGATTGCGCATCGCACCGACCTTGTCGGCCGACCAGGCCAGGTTGAAATGGTTGGCCGGCATCTTGTACACGCCGCGGCTGAGTTTGCCGGTGAAGTCGGCAAAATGCGCCATCATCGCTGCGGTCGCCTCTGCCTGTTCGTCCAGGGAGCGTGCCGGTGTCGTCGGCGGGTCGCCAAGTCGTTGCACCTCAAAGTGATTGGGATCGTCGCGGCCCCAGTCCAACAGCACATCGCGAATGTAGAACTCGTGCGCCTCGGGAGTTGTCCGCACATGGTTTTCTCGCCCATTGGCGGGTTCGGCGTCGACGGTGATGGTGAAGCTGCCATCGGAATCCACGACCATCGTCCGCCCGTTGAGCACGTCGACGGTGCCCATGTGGGCGTCCCAGAGCGTGAAGTAATTCTCGGTCATGCGATGTTCGCCCACTCGACCGTGGATCTCGTAGCGTTCGTCGCCCGATATTGGGATCACCCGATACACGCTGTCCGGATTATCAATGCCCCAACGGGATCCGGGGATCCGACGACCATCCACGGGGTGCGCCAGCCGGGTGATGCAACTGACTTTGGGCCGCAGCTTGTCCTGGTTGGACGACCACATCGCCGCCGAAAACATCACCTCGGCGAATGCGTCGTCGAACCGCGCCCGCATTGCGTCCGATGCATTGGCCCGGGCCAGCCAGGTCTCGGCCACGCTGCGGTAGGCCGCCTTAATGGTGGGGTGCGCGATCAGGTCCAGCGCGGCCAGTTCCTGTTCGTGCTGCGACGTTGTCGCGACCGGGTCGTCACGCATGCACTACTCCTCACTATTCGAGATACTGTCGAAAACGCTTGCTGTACAATGTGAACCGTTCATCGATCTGTTCTGGACGCAGGCCGTAACGTTCCAAACCGTAGGGCGGGCGCGCTGCCTCGCGAGGACGATCGGCCAGCCACCGCCGCATCGCGGTCTCCGCCTCGGCGGTAAGGGGCAGCCCGACCGCGGCATAAACGCGGGCCACTTGCCCAATCGGATCGGCCACCGCGTCGTCGAACGCGATGTCAGTCACCCTTGTGCTGTCGTCAACCCATCGGTCCCGCACCGCCATGGCGCGGTCGTTGGTCCAGCCCATCCGCTGCAACCACTGTGCACCCACGCGGTGCGGGTCCACGGTGTCGGCGTGCATCGCGTGCAGCGTCGCGTTCAGGCTGGCGCCCGAAGCGATCGTGGTACGCGGGTCGCGATGCGTGTGCACCACATGCAGGTCCGGAAACTGGTCGCGCAGCACATCCAGATAGCCCAGGTGCGCCGGTGATTTGAGCACCCAGCGCTGAGGCCGCAAGCCCCCCTGGGGAAGACACTGCCGTTTCTGCCACTGCAGGAATTGCAGCATCCGGTGCAAATAGTCATACGCGGGAGTGAAGTCCTGCTCGTCGAGCCAGGACCGGTAGTTCGGCAGGTGCGCGCCGGACTCCGGGACATGAGACAAAAACGCGTCGGCCAGAAAGACGATCTCCTCCTCGGCTTCCCGCGCATACATCGGATGGATGGCGAACAATTCCGGTGCCAATTCACGGGATTTCGCTTCACGCGCCTCGCTGATCGCGATGCGCGGATCGACACCGCCGAACCGGTAGTCCAGGCGAGGCGCTACCTCGACCACCTCCCAGCCGTAGGCACAATGAAACCGCGGGTCGGCGGCGAGCAGTCGCTGCAGCAACGTCGTGCCGCTGCGCATCATCCCGACGACGACGATGGGGGCGACAATTCGTTCGTCGAGGATTTCCGGATGGCGGCGGATCCATTCCTGGACGCGCAGCCGCATGCGCAGGCTATGAATGATGCCCGACCGCAGGATGTGCACCCCGACGTCGTTGAGGTCGGCCGCGGCGTAGTCGGCCAACAGCACATTCAGCGGACGTTCGAACTCCCCGGGACCCCACGCGGTCAGTGCCTCCTTGCCCTGGGCGTCGGCCAGTACACCAGCGGCGTCAAAGGCGCTCGATTGTTCCACGCCGTCAAAACTTCAAGTGGTGGCTGACATCGCCGAGCTGGTCGACGAACATGGTGCGGCTGTCGAACCACCAGACGCCGTCCAGCCGGTGAAACGTGTCCTTGTAATGCCCGGTCACGATCACCTGCAAAGGCAACTCTTCAGTCGCTTGCGTGACGCAGTAGTACGACGTGCTGCGCGCGGTGCCACCGGCGTCATCGATCTCCAGCTGCACATTGCTGGTGTTGTGCTTGGTCTTCGGGGTCCCGTCGTCGTAGATCCGGGTGGCCATTTCGTACATCTGCCGCACTCCGGCAGTGCCGGTGAACACCGTCTCCGGCGGGCCGTCCTCGACCCCGCAAATCCGGCCGTGAGCGAAAAGGCCGGCCACCGCATCCAGGTTGCCGCCATCGAGGAGTTCGGCGTAGCGGTAGATCAGGTTGGTGATTTCGATGGCGCTGTCACCCATGTCGAGCCACCTCGATTAACTCGCGTTCGTTTCGCTTGCACCCGGCCATTAGTGTGATCGCCGTGACAATACCTTGGACGCCGGGGCGGCTCGGCGACTTGACCGGCAAGCGAATCATCGTCACCGGTGCAACCAACGGAGTCGGCCTTGGCACTGCGCGCGCCCTGACCAAAGCCGGTGCACACGTGATCATGGCCGTGCGTAACACCGAACTGGGCGCGCAGCGCGCAACCGAGATCGGCGGCTCCACGTCGGTGGTCAAACTCGACCTCGCCGACCTGTCGTCGGTGCGCGCTTTCCCCGGCC
>NZ_JBATXN010000560.1:0-4238 GCF_049673265.1 Mycobacterium sp.
CGCGATGTTGGTGAACGATGCAACGACGAGTGCTAGCCTTCCCAAGCAACCGCGCCGATGTAGTTCAATGGCAGAACATCAGCTTCCCAAGCTGAATACGCGGGTTCGATTCCCGTCATCGGCTCCACTTCAGACCAGCGCCAACGCTTCCCGTGGACCGATCCCTTAGCGCTCGCTGCCACACCGCCGGTAGCGGCCGTGCTCGGTGACGACGGCGGTGATGAGCTCGGCCGGGGTCACGTCGAAGGCGGGGTTGAAAACGCCGGCGTCCGGCGGGGTGATCGCGGTGCCGCTGAACGTCCTCAGTTCGTCAGGCGCGCGTTCCTCGATGGCGATCTCGGCGCCGGTCGCGAGCGACGTGTCGACTGTGGACGAAGGCGCCACGACGACGAGCGGCACGTTGTGATGATGCGCGGCGATGGCCAGCCCGTAGGTGCCGATCTTGTTGGCGACGTCGCCGTTGACCGCGATCCGATCGGCGCCGACGAGAACACAGTCGACCAGGCCGCGCGCCATCGCCGCCGCCGCGGCCCCGTCCGGCTGCACCCGGTAGGGCACGCCTGCCTGGGCCAGCTCCCATGCCGTCAGCCGGGCACCCTGCAGCAGCGGACGTGTCTCGTCGACCAGCACCGACTCGACCAGTCCCCGCTCGTGAAGGTGCCACACGACGCCGAGCGCACTGCCCCAGGCCACGGTGGCGAGATGGCCTGCGTTGCAATGGCTTAGCAACCGCAGCGGGCGGCGATCGCATAGCTCGAGGACGATCTCGGCGGCGTGCGCGGATGCCGCACGGTTGAGGCGTTCGTCCTCGTCGAGGATTTCCAGTGCTTCGGCGAGCACGGCTTCGGCGCCCTCATCGAGCTTCTCGAGCGCGCGCTCGACTCCCCAGCTGAGGTTGACAGCGGTCGGTCGTGCCTTCGCGACGCGTTCGGCCAAGGCCCGGACGTCGCCTCCCTCGCGGACCGCGAGCACAACGCCAAGCGCGCCCGCCGCGCCGAGCGCCGGGGCGCCGCGCACGGCGAGCCGGCGGATCGCCTCGATCAGTTGGTCGACGGTGCGCAGTCTGAGAACGCGGTAATCGGTGGGCAGCGCGGTCTGGTCGATGATCGTGACCGCGTCGCCGTCCCAGTCGATGGTCCTGCGCACGAGTTCGAACCTAGCTCTGGTGGTGCACGTGCGGTAAGCCGTATACCGGCGTGGGGATTCCCTCACAGCGGGCCTTGAGCTGCAGGGCAAGAAACAGCGAGTAGTGCCGCGATTGGGCCAGGTTGCCGCCGTGAAACCACAGATTCTCCTGCTGGGTCGGCTTCCACATGTTGCGCAGCTCGCCTTCCCACGGCCCCGGGTCTTGCGTAGTGCCCGAGCCGAGGCCCCACACCTTGCCGACTTTGTCGGCCACGTCTTGGCCGATGAGGTCCGCCACAAAGCTATTCATCGACCTGAAGCCGGTGGCGTACACAACGAGATCGGCGGGCAGTTCGGTGCCGTCGTCCAGAATCACCGACTCCTCGGTCAGCCGCTCGACCCCGCCGTGGCATAGCTTGATGCTGCCGTCGCAAATCAGGTCGGAGGCGCCCACGTCGATGTAGAAGCCGCCGCCGCGCCGCAGGTACTTCATGAACTGGCCGCTATCGTCGTCGCCGAAGTCCAGCCTGAATCCGGCCCTTTCCAACCGTTCGTATAAGTCCTTGTCCCGCAGCCGCATTGCGTCCGAGATCGGTTTCTGGAAATCCGCGATGATTCGATATGGCAGCGATGCGACCGTCAGGTCAGCTTTCTCGGTGGTGATACCTGCGGCCGCCGCCTGCTCCGAGTACAGGGCGCCGAGAGCGATTTTCAACACCGACTCCGACGTGACGACGAGGGTGGATGCGCGCTGCACCATCGTGACGTCAACCCCGTTCTCGTACAAGGCTTTACAGATGTCATGCGCTGAGGTGCCGGAGCCGACGACCACGGCGCGTTTTCCCACATAGCGGTCCGGGCCGGGGTGCTGGCTCGAATGATGCTGCTCTCCGCGAAAAACGTTCTGACCGGCCAACTCCGGCACATTTGGCTTACCCGCCATTCCAGTCGCGAGCACCAGATGCGTAGGCCGGAGTGTGAGCCGTTCGCCGTCGCGCTCGACCTCGACCGTCCACTGCTTTGCTTGGGCGTCGAACGACGCCGACAGGCATGTTGTCGAGGTCCAGTACGGGATTTCCATCACCCGGGTGTAGAACTCCAGCCAGTCGGCGATTTTGTCCTTGGGCGAAAACACCGGCCAGTTCGCCGGGAACGGTAGATATGGAAAGTGGTCGTACCACACCGGATCATGAAGGCACAGGGTCTTATACCGCTTGCGCCAATGGTCGCCGGGGCGGGCGTGCTTGTCGATCACGATGGCCGGCACCCCCAGTTGGCGCAGCCGGGCGCCTAACGCGATTCCGCCCTGGCTGCCGCCGACGACAACGACGTAGGGCTGCTGCGAATAGCCCAGCGACGCCTCTTGTTCCGCGCGCTTCTCCGCCCACGACCGGCCGTCGGGATCGGGACCGTGCACGGCGCCGAGTGCGCGGCGAGAACCCGTCGGCTGCTCGTGACCCTTGAGCTCGTCCAGCGCGGTCAGCAGCGTCCAACCGAGATCGCCCTTAAGCCGGAGATGACCGACACCTCGGCCGACCGCCGTTTCAAATTTGATGAATGCCGATGTCACACCACCGCCATCGTCGGTGGGTTTTTCCCGGGTGCGGAATCCCGACGGGTCCGTGTCGGCGAGTCGTGCGCGCAACATGTCGGTGATGCCGTCGTGGCCCTCGACGGTCTTGATATTCCAGGTGAACGACACAAGATCGCGCCAGATGCCGTCCGGGGCGAACTTGGCCACCACGCGGTCGATGTCGCGCGCCGCCAGGCCCGACTCGAAGTCGGCCAGCCACGCTTGAACGCGGGCGTCCGGCGACTGCGTGATGGCCGCATCCAACTGTTGAGTCATCAGCGGCACGCTACTCGCCGGCCAGCCGGGGCATGGCCTTGTTTGCCTCGCCCCCTTGGCTGGCTGTAGTCAAAACGTGATGAAGGCGTGATCGGATTGCGAACGCGCCCTTGCCCTTCCACTGTTCACGACACCCTACGATCGCTATTGCAATTGTGTCGATTATAGGGGTCGGACCATGCGAGCGGTTCTGCGGTGCTTTCTTGTGCTTAGTGTGACCGCTGCGAGTGTGGTACGGCCGCCCGCCGGCATAGATCTAACGGCGGCGAACCAGTCATATGACTTCGCCATCGCATCAGTTCGCCCGTTGCCGAGCGAGGTGGTGGGTGTGGCACACCCCCTGGTGCTGACATTTAACGCGCCCGTCGCCAACCGGCGAGCAATCGAGCGCGCCCTCACAGTCAAGTCGACACCCCGGATGACCGGGAAGTTCGAATGGCTGGAGACCGACGTTGTGCAATGGGTTCCGGACCGATTCTGGCCCGCGCACAGCACCGTGGCGCTGTCGGTAGGTGGCCTGACCACGGAGATCAAGACGGGTCGTTCCGTCCTCGGTATTGCCGACATCTCGGAGCACACCTTCACGGTCAGCATTGACGGGGTAGGGCCGCCGCGACCAGCGCCGCACCACTTACCCCACTCGGGAGAAGAAGGCGTGATGCTGGCCTCGATGGGTAGGCCACAATTTCCGACACCTGTCGGCCTCTACACCGTGTTGTCCAAAGACCGCACGGTGACTATGGATTCGAGCAGCGTCGGTATCCCGGTGACCGATCCCCAGGGTTATCGGATACCGGTGGACTATGCCGTGCGGATCAGTAGCCGTGGCCTTTTCGTGCACTCGGCTCCGTGGGCTATCAATTCACTCGGGTTTGACAATGTCAGCCACGGCTGCATCAGCCTGAGCCCCGCGGATGCGGAGTGGTACTACAACGCGGTCACCATCGGCGACCCGGTGATCGTCAAGGGATAGCCGCTGGTTCAGGCGGCTATGGATTCTTGGCGCCGGCAACGCATGTCTCACCGCCGGCCACGCAGGTCACCAACTCGTCGTGGCATCGCACGGGAAGCCAAAATGTTGGCGAGTCAGCTCAAGACACGCTGTGCCACCCCAAGCCCCCGCCTTGCTAGCTGCGTCCCAGGGTTAGCCGGACGGCCAACACTTCTCAAGCTGCATCGCGGTTTGTCAGCGCTTTAGTCGCAAAGCTGTCATCACGACGGCGGACCCGCCGGAATCGGCTGACCAGGCGCTGGGCCGGCAGCC
>NZ_JBATXN010000561.1:0-31683 GCF_049673265.1 Mycobacterium sp.
CGCGACGAGATCAGCCTGCTGATTGACACGATGCATGTCGCCCGCTCGGGTGCCGGGCCGGACGACCTTCGATCGCTGCCCGCCGAGCGGATCGGGCATGTGCAGCTGTGTGACATCCCGTTGCGCTCCTCCAAGGAGCACCACTACGCCGAGGAAGCGATGTATCACCGGTTGGCGCCGGGCGATGGCGAGTTGCCGCTGGCTGAAATGCTCGCGGCGCTGCCCCGTGATTGCATGGTGGGCCTGGAGGTGCCGATGCGTTCGCGCGCGGAAGCGGGCGTCAGCGCCTACGACCGGATACTTCCATGCGTAACGAGCGCTCGGGCGCTGCTGGCGGCGTGCTAACGGCGCAATCTACGATCCGAGGCCCTTTTTGATGGCGTCGTCTTGTTTGTGGCCGACGTCGGCCACAAAATCCGGCGGGGCCAGTGCATATGACGGGCCATCGAATTCGATCGTGACGAACGCCTTGCCCTCGGTGAACAGCAACATCGTCACCGTTTTGGAGTGATCCGGTGAAGGTCCCGAAATCGTCGCGCCGTCGACCCCGACGTCAACCCCCAGGGGTTTGGCGAGCAATGCTTCGCGGTGAGTCGCCTTCGCCGAGTCCAGCTGGCTCGCGGCAGCCGCAGGGTCCGACATGATCTGGATGGTGTCGATGATCGTGTGGGCCTTGTCTTGGTCGCTGAAGGTGACTTGTGCGCCCTGTTGGCCATTCGGGTTCTTGACTGCCGGGCCCGCGGTGAAAGGTTCGGGCGCGTCGATGTCAGTGGCCTTGATCAGCAGCTGGGTGTAGTCGCCTGCCTGTGCGGCGTGCGTCGAGGTGGTAGATCCCGACGTCGGCGCCGAGGACTTCGAATGGCTGCTGCAGCCGGCCACCGACACCCCCACCAGCGTTGACGCCACAATCACACCGGCGACAACCGGCTGGGAAATCTTCATTGGGCCCTGCTCCCTTCACCAAGCTAATCGGGAAACGGTAACCCAGGGCGGATTTATCTGGTCGGATGTAGCCGTTCTCGGCGACGTCAGCACACCCGGAAGGGCTCAAGGTCGGCATGCTTGACCGTCAGTCCATGACCGGGTGCCGTCCGGTCCGGACGCAGCAAGCCACCCGGTTCGGGTTCCAGGACTCCGTCGAAAGCCAGACCTTCCAGTCGCACGTGGTCGTGGAAGTACTCAAGATGCCGCAGGTGCCATAAGGCCGTTCCGACATGGGCGCTGACCTGCGGGGCGCAGTGCAAGGAGAGATCCAAGCTGCGTGCGTCGCACAGCGCGCCGACTTTGAGCACCCCGGTGATTCCGAGGCAGCGGGTGACATCGGCCTGCGGGCAATCGACGGCGCCGGCGTCCAGCATCCGCTGAAAATACGGCAGGTCGTAGCCATACTCTCCGGCAGCAATGTCCATGCCAGCGGGTCCCTGCTCGCACAGCTTGTGTAGGCCTTCGAGATCGTCCGACGTCACCGGCTCTTCAAACCAGCGGACGTCGTACTCAGCGAACCGTTCGGCCCACAAAAGTGCCTGTTTACGGGTGTAGGCGCCGTTGGCGTCGACGAACAGCTCGTTATCAGCGCCGATCGCCGAGCGCGCTGCGGCGACCCGGGCGTCGTCCTTGGCGGGGTCGCGGCCCACTTTCATCTTGACGCGAGGGATCCCGGCCTCGACCCACCCGCTCAGCTGTGACCGCAGAGTGTCGTTGTCGTATGACGTGAAACCGCCGCTGCCATAGATCGGCGTCGCGTCGTGGACGGCACCGAGTGCGACAACGAGCGGCTCATCCAGCAGCCGTGATCGCAAGTCCCACAAGGCAATATCGACCGCAGCGATCGCTTCGGCCACCACGCCCGGTCTGCCCAGGTTGCGGATCGCATGCTGCATTTCCGCCCACCGCGCCGGCGGTTGCAAAGCGTCGCTGCCGGTGACGACGTCGGCCAGCTTCGATTGCACCACGGTCGCAACGGGTGTGCCCGCGTACGTGTAGCCGGTCCCTACGTGGCCACCGGCACGAGCAGTCACCAAGACCAGGGTGGTCGAATCCCAAGCCAGAGTGCCATCCGACTCCGGCGCATCGGTGGGAACCGTGTAAGCCGAGACTTCGACGGAGTCGATCGGCACGCCTGAATGCACAGTCATATTGGTGGGCTACCCGCAAGCGAAACCGGGTATGCCCGCGTGGTGGAAGGCAAAACGGTTGCTGAGCAGTTTCCGCCGCACGTGCTGCGGCAGTACGCCTTGCTCGCGGACGGGGAGCGGGGGATCCTGATTGGCCCACGGGGCGACTTTTGCTGGATGTGTTTGCCGCACTGGGACAGCGCTGCGGTGTTCAACTCTCTGCTAGGCGGGGGAGGCATCTACGCCGTTTCTCCGGACGAACCGCGATTCGTCTGGGGCGGGTACTACGAGGGTCGGTCGCTGATCTGGCGGTCCCGGTGGGTAACCAACGACGCGATCGTGGAAAGCCGCGAGGCAC
Source organism: Mycobacterium sp. (assembly GCF_049673265.1). GTDB lineage: Bacteria > Actinomycetota > Actinomycetes > Mycobacteriales > Mycobacteriaceae > Mycobacterium. The sequence goes on from NZ_JBATXN010000561.1 coordinate 2,473, forward strand.
TGGTATTTCCGGGGGATCTGCACACCGCGGTGGTGCTGCGGCGCATCCGTGCAGTGGATCATCCAACCCGGGTGCGAATCACGCTCGACGTCCGTTCCGGCTACGGATCCGAGCCGATGAGCGACCTATCCAACAACGACGACGTGTGGACCGGGCGATCTGGCAAGCTGCGCTTCCGCTGGACCGGGGCGGGGCAAGCGCGGCGGTGCGACGATGGGCGGCTGGAGGCGGTTCTCGATGTCACGCCGGGCAGCGATCACGATTTGGTCCTGGAATTATCCGACCGCGAATTGAGCGAGCACACAGTGCGTCCCGACGATAGCTGGCGCAGCACTGAAAATGCCTGGTACCAGACGGTGCCGGAATTTACCGGCACATTGGCGGACGTGGACGTCCGAGGCTCGTACGCGGTGCTTCGCGGGTTGACCAGCAGCACCGGCGGGATGGTGGCCGCTGCGACCATGTCGCTACCGGAACGCGCGAAGCAAGGCCGTAACTACGACTACCGGTATTGCTGGATCCGGGATCAGTGCTATGCGGGGCAGGCTGTTGCTGCCGCCGGTGCGCACCCCCTGCTCGACGACGCGGTGCGCTATGTCAGCGAACGCATCATTGCCGACGGGCCGGCGCTAAAGCCCGCCTACTCGGCAGCAGGCGAGGCGGTGCCAGAAGAGCGCGACTTGGAGCTACCGGGCTACCCGGGTGGCGCCGCCGACAAGCTGGGGAACTGGGTAACCGACCAATTCCAACTCGACGCATACGGCGAAGCGCTACTGCTCTTTGCCGCCGCCGCCCGCCTGGACCGGATGGACCTGAACCACTGGCAGGCGGTCCAGATCGCCGTGGACGCAATCGAAAAGAGATGGCGGGAGCCGGACGCCGGAATTTGGGAATTAGACAACCACCGCTGGGCACATTCTCGGCTGATGAACGCGGCCGGGTTGCGGGCCATTAGCGCAGTGGCGCCACCACGGCAGGGCAGCGAATGGCAGCATCTCGCTGATCTGCTGATTGCCGATACCGACAGCGACTGCTTACACCCATCAGGCAGATGGCAACGGGCGCCCGGGGATTCACGGGTCGATGCGGCGCTGTTGTTGCCGTCGATCCGCGGAGCAATCCCGCCAAACGATCCACGCACCATCGCAACGCTCGAAACCGTCCGCACCGAGTTGAGCCAGGACGGATTCGTGTACCGATTCCGACCGGACCAACGTCCGCTCGGCGAAGCCGAAGGCGCTTTCTTGCTTTGCGGATTCGTGATGGCGCTGGCGGATCACCAGCAGGGCAACGATCTGGCGGCCGTTCGCTGGTTCGAGCGCAACCGCACCGCCTGCGGCCCGCCCGGCCTGTTCACCGAGGAGTACGACGTGGCGCAGCGCCAACTGCGCGGGAACCTGCCGCAGGCGTTTGTGCATGCCCTGATGTTCGAGACGGCGCATCGCCTGACCGGCCCGCGCGATGCAGAAATCGGAGAAATCGGTTAGTCGTGCCGTAAGGCAGCGGCGATGACCTGTGCGATGTGCATCGGCTGGTGTTTGGCCGAGAGCTCGCGGATTTGGGTGCGGCAGCTGAACCCGTCGGCAAGGACGAGCGCATCGGGATCTGCCTTGCGCAGCGCAGGCATCAGCTTGTCCTCAGCGCAGGCTACCGAGACGTTGTAATGCCCCTTCTCGAAGCCGAAATTCCCTGCCAAACCGCAACATCCGGCGTCGAGGACATCGGGCTCAACACCGGCGTCGACGAGCAGCTGCCGGTCATCACCGTAGCCCAGTATCGCGTGCTGATGGCAATGCTGCTGGACCACTGCATCGGCGTCGATGTGAGGCGGCTGCCAATCAGGGGCCTTATCCGCCAATACCTCACCAAGCGTGTAGGTTTGCTTCGCCAACCGATGCGCGTCGTCGTCGCCGTAGAGCAAATCCGGCAGATCCGATCGAAACACGGCGGCGCAGCTGGGCTCCAACATCACCACCGGCGTGCTTGTCCGCAGCTCTGGCCGCAGGATCGTAAGTGTCCGGCGCAGAACCCGTTTGGCGGTCTTGAGCTGGCCGGTGGAGATCCAGGTCAGGCCGCAGCACACGGTCCGGCGTGGAACGTCGACAGCGAATCCCGCCGATTCCAGCACCGCGACAGCGGCTTTGCCGACCTCGGGGTCGAAGTTGTTGACGAAGGTGTCCGGCCAGAGCAGCACCCGACCGCGCGGCGCTGGGGTGCCCGGCGACGGACGGTGATGGAACCAGGTGGTGAACCGCTCGTCAGCGAAGTTCGGCATCTCACGATGGACGTCGATCCCGCCTGCCTTCTTCACCAGTGTCGAAAGTCCGCGGGTATGCGTGACGGTGTTGAGCAGTCCAGGCATGACCGCGCCCAGCCGCGCCCACAACGGTATCCAGCCCATCGAGTAGTGCGCCATCGGCCGCAGCCGCCGCCGATAGTGATGGAACAAGAACTCCGCCTTGTAGGTGGCCATGTCGACGTCGACGGGGCAGTCGCTGCGACAACCCTTGCAGGCCAAGCACAGGTCGAGCGCATCGTGGACCTCGGAAGAGCGCCACCCGTCGGTGATCACGTCACCTTGCACCATTTCGAACAGCAGCCGCGCGCGCCCCCGGGTGGAGTGCTCTTCCTCGCCGGTGGCCCGGTAGCTGGGGCACATCACACCGGATTCATGGCCGCGGCACTTGCCGACCCCGACACAGCGCGCAGCCGCGTGGGAGAACTTGTGGTCGTCGTCGGGATAGGCGAACATCGTCGAGGGTTCGGCCGGCCGATAGCCCGCGCCGAAGCGGAGATTTTCGTCGAGCCGGTATGGGTGGACGACCTTTCCGGGGTTCATCCGGTTGTGCGGGTCCAACAGGGCCTTGGTCTGTTCGAACGCTCCGACCATCCGTTCGCCGAACATGATCGACAGCAGCTCGCCGCGGGATTGGCCGTCGCCGTGCTCGCCAGAAAGCGAGCCGCCGTATTCCACCACCAGTCGTGCTGAATCTTCGGCGAAGGAACGATATTTGGCGATGCCTTCAGCGTTCCGCAAGTCGAACGGGATACGGGTGTGAATGCAGCCCTGACCGAAATGCCCGTACAGCGAAGCAGTTCCATAGTCGTAGCGGTCGAGCAGCTTGTGGAAGTCGCGCAGGTAATCGCCCAGCCGATCCGGGGGTACCGCGGCGTCCTCCCAGCCCTCGTGGGTCTCCGGCTCGTTGGGCGGGTATGCGGTGGCGCCCAGCCCGGCTTCTCGCGCAGCCCAAACTTCCTCCGCGCGCTTCCGGTCATCCAGGACTGTGACGCCGTTGTGTGGGATCTTATCCAGCGCATCGATCATCGACTTAGCCTTGCGATCGGCGTCGTCCTGATCGTCGCCGTCGAACTGCACCATCAGCCAGGAATCGCCATCGGGCAGTTGACGCAGGGCCTTTTGCGCGAGGTGCTGCGAATGCTCCAGCTCGACAAGGCGATGATCCAGACCCTCCAGCGCCGACGGGTTGTGCTCGAGTATGGCCGGCACCGCGTCGCCGGCAGACGCGATGTCGTCGAAGCCCACGACCGCCAGCGCGGTGGCCGCCGGCTGTCGGACCAACTGCAGCTCCGCGTGCAGCACGGTAACCAGCGTGCTCTCGGAGCCGACCAGTGCCTTGGCGACCTGAAAGCCGCTCTCAGGCAATAACGAATCGAGGTTATATCCCGATACACGTCGCGGGATGTCTGGATACGTCGATCGGATATCGTCGGCGTACCTTTCTGCCAGAGCCTTGAGGCCGCGGTAGATTTCGGCTCGCCGCCCACCTTCTTCGACGATGCGGGCGAACTTCTCGTCATCGGTCGGACCGACCCACATCCGCAGCCCGTCGTAGGTCACCACCTCGAGGCGGCGCACCGAGTCGACCATCTTGCCGTACGCCTGTGCGGTCGAACCGCACGAATTGTTGCCGATCATCCCGCCGATCGTGCAACTGACGTGGGTGGAGGGTTTGGGTCCCACCATCCAGCCCGAGGAGTCCAGCTCGTCGTTGAGCTGGTCGAGCTTGCTGCCCGGCTCGACGACGAGGATGCCGGCGTCGGTGTCGATGGAGGTGATGCGGGTGCAGTACTTGCTCCAGTCGAGGACGACTCCCGCGTTGCAGCTTTGTCCGGCCAAGCTGGTACCGCCGCCGCGGGATAACACCGGTACGTCGTGCTGACGGCACACAGCGATGGCCTCTACTGCGGCGTCGGGATTGTGCGGCACGACAACGCCGATGGGCACCTGCCGGTAGTTGGAGGCGTCGGTGGAATAGGTGGCCCGCGATCCGGGATCGAATCGCACCTCTCCGTCGACGCGTTCGCGTAGGTCGGCAGCTAGCGCTTCGTAGACCCTGGGCGATGGGCTTGGGCGTTTTGTCGTTATCCCAGCGGTCACGATTTGTCAGCTCTTCTTGTGCGGCAAGAACTCTTGCGCTTTGGTCTTAAGACCTGTCTTGATAAAGCCGGTCCGGTCCTCGTCCCCGGCCAGCACGGCGGTGGTGGCCGCCTTGAACTGGTCCCAGGTGGCGTGCGGCGGAATCGGGGGCATGTCCGGATCGGTGTAAACGTCCAGGACGGTGGGACGGTCGGCGGACAACGCGTCACGCCAAACGTCCGCGAGTTCGTCGGGATCCTTGACCGACGACGCGTTCAGGCCGAGACTCGCCGCAAACGACGCATAGTCAACGTCGGGAAGGTTCTGCGATTCGGCGAATTTGGGCGCGCCGGCCATTGCGCGCATCTCCCAGGTGACTTGGTTGAGGTCGTTGTTGTGCAGGATCGCCACGATCAGGCGTGGATCGTCCCACTCCCGCCAATATCGCTTGATGGTGATCAGTTCGGCCATGCCGTTCATCTGCATCGCGCCATCACCGGCGAAGACAATGACCGGTCGTTGCGGCTGGGCGAATTTGGCTCCGATGCCATACGGCACACCCGGGCCCATGGTGGCCAGGTTGCCAGACAGCGAGCCGCGAATATCGCCGCGGAAGCGCAAGTTGCGTGCATACCAGTTGGCTGCCGAACCGGAATCCGCTGTGACGATGGCATTGTCAGGTAGCTGGGGGGAGAGCTCAGAGAACAGCCGCAGCGGGTTGACGGGATCGGTGGTGACCATCGCCTCCTTGTCCATGGTTTCCCACCATCGCGCGACAGTTTTCTCGATGCCTTCCCGCCACGACCGGTCCTCCTTGCGCTTCAGCAGCGGAATCAGGGCCCGCAATGCTGTCTTGGCGTCGGCGACGAGGTTGATCTCGTAGGGGTAGCGCATTCCGATGAACCGGCCATCGATATCGATCTGCACCGACCGGCATTGCCCGAACTCCGGCATGAACTGGGTGTAAGGGAAGCTCGACCCCACCGTCAGCAGGGTGTCGCAATCGCGCATCATCTCGTAGCTAGGCCGGGTACCCAACAGACCGATAGAGCCAGTCACCCAAGGCAATTCATCGGACAGCACGTCCTTGCCCAGCAGCGCTTTGGCTGCGCCGGCACCGAGCAGGTCGGCGACTTCGACGAGTTCTTCGCGTGCTTCGCGCGCACCGGTGCCCACCAGCATTGCCACCTTCTTGCCCTCGTTGAGGAGGTCGGCCGCACGGGCGATCGCCGCGTCGTCGGGAGCAATCGCCGGCCATTCGATGCCCAGGCTGGACGGCACCATCTTGAACGCGTGCGTCGGCGGCGAATACGGCAACTCCTGCACATCCGATGGGATGATCAGCGCCGTCGGCACGCGTTGTGACAACGCCACCCGGATAGCGCGATCGAGGACATTAGGCAATTGTTCTGGCACGGTGACCATTTGGATGTAGTCACTGGCGACATCCTTGAACAGGCTCATCAGGTCGACCTCTTGTTGGTACGACCCGCCCATGGCGCTGCGGTTGGTTTGCCCGACGATGGCCACCACTGGCACGTGGTCGAGCTTGGCGTCATAGAGACCATTCAGCAGATGGATCGCGCCCGGTCCCGAAGTCGCCATACAGACCCCAACACGGTTACTGAACTTGGCGTACCCGACCGCCTCGAACGCGCTCATCTCCTCATGCCGCGATTGAATGAACATCGGTTTGTTGTCGGCTCGCCCGAATGCGGCAAGAATTCCGTTGATGCCGTCGCCGGGAAAACCGAAGACATGCTCGACATCCCATGCCCGCAACCGCTCGAGCAGGTAGTCGCTGACTTCTTGCTTGGACATGGATTTCCCTCCTGATCAAATAATTTTCAGCATTGCTAAGTTCGCTGGAAGGTCTTCACCAGCGCCATCGGCGCAACCGTTGTGCAGCGGCTCCGGCCCCCGCGGCAAGCGCAGCTGCTGCCGCACCGCCGAGAAGTCCATGGTGCTGAGAGGCCCATAGTTGAATACTGCGATCGGTGGATTGATCGCCGAAAATGCCTCGGGCCCCGTAGTCTTCGCCATTCTGGCCGTCGGCGGGTTCCCATAAATTGGCTGGCTGGTCGGGCGGTCGGTCATCTTCGGTCTGCTGTGAGTCAAAGCCGGTGCGGGCAAGGTAGCGGTCGAGCAGTCCGGGCGCTACGGCATTGGCGGCCAGCGTGCCCGCCGTGCTGCCACCTACCCAGTACTCGCGGCGGCGAGGATGGTCGGCGGCATACAGCACCGCCCGCGCGGCAACTTCGGGTTGATAGATCGGCGGAACGGGCTGGGCCTGCTTGGGCAATCGAGATAGCACCCAGGAAAACTGCGGGGTGTTCACCGCCGGCATCTGGACCATCGTGACGCGGACCTTGCTGCCCTCATGCAACAGCTCGCATCGCAGCGCTTCGTGAAACCCCTGAGTCGCGTGCTTGGCGCCGCAGTAAGCGCTTTGGAGCGGAATCCCCCGGTAGCCAAGGGCGGAGCCAACCTGCACTATGGTCCCGGCGTTTCGGGGCTTCATCCGCCGTAGCGCCGCCATGGTGCCATAGACGAACCCGAGATAGGTCACCTCGGTGACGCGGCGGAACTCGTCTGGTCTGATCTCCCAAAACGGGGCGAAGACCGATGTGAAGGCAACGTTTACCCACACGTCGATCGGTCCGAATGCGCGCTCGGTTTCCTCAGCGGCCGCCTCGCACTGCTCGGGATCGGCCACATCGGTGGGTATTACGCAGGCCTTACCGCCAGCAGCTTCGACATCCTGCGCCGCGCCGGCCAGCCCCTTTTCGCCACGCGCCACCAAGCCGACGTGTGCCCCGCGCGCCCCGAAGGCTTTCGCTGTCGCACGGCCGATCCCGGCGCTGGCCCCAGTAACCACCACAACCTGCCCCCGATGGGCAGCCTTGCCACTTCCCACGCTCATCGAGGTACCCGCAATTTCCGGCATTACTCCTGTTCACAGGCAGTTCACAGCCAGAAATCCGGGCCAGGCCGCGGTGTGACGTCCGCCTCCGGTTGTTTGACGTGTTACCGCGTTGGGAAGGCCTGCGGATGTTGCAAATCAACAAGCACCGAAAGGCGGATCGATTCAATGGGGGACAACAAGAGCGGGCCGCACGAAGCCGTCAAAGGAGTCGTCGAGGGCGTCAAAGGCAAAGCCAAAGAGGTTGCGGGATCGCTTGCCGGCCGTGATGACGTAGTCCGCGAGGGTAGAGCCCAACAAGACAAGGCCGAAGCCCAGCGCGACGCGGCCAGAAAAGAAGCCAAGGCGGAGGCGGCGCGCGGCGCGGCGGAGGCCGCCGAAGAGCGCGAGAAGAAAGAGCAATAGCCTAGGTCGCTGCCGGGCCGCTGGACTGAATTGCACGACATAGCGTTTCGTGGCTAGAAGCCTCGGGTAGCCAGTGCGAGTGACCAACGACGGGAACGGTTTGACTGCGATTGCGTTGGTCTGCAGCCTCAAACCCAGTCCGGCGGCCTCGAGCAGCGAATTGATCGCCGAGCATGTCTTTAATCATCTGCGGGAGCGGAACGTGAAGTGTGAGGCGCTGCGATGCGTCGACTTCGCGATTGCGCCCGGGGTCGAGACCGACATGGGTGACGGCGACCAGTGGCCGACCATCAGACAACAAGTGCTCGACGCGGACATCCTGCTGTTGAGTACACCCATCTGGCTTGGTCATCCGTCCAGCGTCGCGCAACGGGTTCTGGAACGGTTGGATGCCGAACTGTCCAACACCGACGACCAGGGTCGGCCCGCAATGGCGGGCAAGGTGGCGATAGTCAGCGTGGTCGGCAACGAGGATGGCGCCCACAAGACAGTTGCCGACGTCTTCCAGGCCCTCAACGACATCGGATACAGCATCCCCGCGCAAGGTTGCACCTACTGGAATGGCGCGGCGATGGAGTCCACCGATTACACCGACCTCGATGAGGTACCCGATCCGGTGGCTTTCGCCACCGGCGCCGCCGCACGCAACGCCGTGCACTTGGCGCAGATTCTCAAATCCGCGAAATATCCTGCCTACGAATAACGCTGAGTTCAGACCGCTGGGATTCCCTCTGGTGCATACAGGCCAGCGCCGGTGACCAGCGGCAGATCCAGCGTCGTCCTGATACCGGGCGGCGCCGCGACCACCGCCGGGATGGCGTTGACGATGCGGCCCGCCGCGGCGACGATCGCCGCGTGGTTGTGATCGCCTTTGCGGCTAGTCGGGCAGATGTCCATGGCGTAGGACGGCTCGCCAACGATCTCCACCCGATACGAGCCGCCGGGCTGGGCGGGTTGCGCCCAATCGGGTCGCAGGTCTTCCCGCAACCGGGTCACGTGCTCGACGATGATTGCGGGGTGGCCGTTGACCATGCCGCGGATCTCGAACTGCAGTGCAGCCATGGTCCCCTTGGCGATGCGTCCCACCGCGACGTCGAAGTCTTCCGGCGCCGGCTCGCGCTCGTGGGATTCGGTGATCTCGTCCAGCTCGACTCCCAGCCCCGCCGCGAGCTGACGGATCGCAGCGCCCCAGGCGATGCTGAGCACGCCGGGTAGCAGCAGCATCGGCATGTCGTCGAGGGGTCTACCGACTCCCATGTAGTGCATGACCTCGGCGCCGTCGTAGGTCGCGTAGTCGGCGATCTCCATGCAGCGCACCTGCTCGACACGCTGACAGGTGCTGGCGAGCACGAACGGCATTAGGTCGTTGATGAATCCCGGGTCGACACCGTTGATGAAGATGCTTGAGTTACCTCGTCGCGCAGCGTCTTCGACGCGGGCAATGTATTTGTCTGGCATCACGCCCCACGGATACTGCAACATTCCCGGCGACGACCCGACGACGTTGCTGCCCGCGACGAGGATGCGCATCACGTCCTTCATCGCCTCCGGGAGGCGGGTGTCACCCATCGCGCAGTACACGACACATTCCGGCCGGGTAGCGAGCACGGCATCAATGTCGTTGACCGCCGCGATCCCGGTGGCCACATCGACCCCGGCCAGCTCCCCGGCGTCCTTGCCGACTTTCTCGGGCGAAGAGACGCACAGCCCGGTCAGTTCGAATTGCGGATTGGTGACCAGCTCGGTCAACGCCAGACGACCGACGTTTCCGGTGCCGACATGGGCGACACGGATCGCCATGGGTGTCCTCCGTCCCTGGATGCGAGCGACAGACTTTCTAGACGCTAGCCCAGGGCGGACGACGGTTATGCGTTGACGTCAGTCTCCAAAGCCTTGGTGTGGAGTTGCGACGGTCACCTGTGTGCCACCCGCGGCAAGGCGGTTGGCGGCGAAGTCCACCCCCTGGGCAATGACGCTGCCGTCGGCTACGTAGGAATCATGCGCGGCGAAATTCATGCCGTCCGAGCAGACCGGGTCCTCAGTAGCGCACACCTGAATGGTCTTCGCCTGGTACAGCGGTCCGATGACAACCTGCGGCTGGCCGAGGAAGTTCATCGCCCGCACATTTGGTGCTCCGAACAGCACGACCGCGGCAACGTGGTTTGCTACGGCTGGGTCCAGTGGCTTGGGGAGGGTTGCCGGATCGACGTCAGGTGGTATCGAATCCGGGACGGCAGGTGAGGTGACGAAGCCCATCACGGCTGCGCCTTGTGAGTAACCGCCGAGCACCATCTTCGTGTTCGGGCAGGCTGCGGCCTCGTTAACGATATGAGTGCCGGCGTCTCGAATACCGTCGATTCCGGTTGACCATTGGTCGCTGGCCGGGTAGTTGACCGGGTATACCCCCATCGACCTGCCGCCAAGGCGCGCGCCCAACCCGTCGACGAATGCCTGTCCTGTCGGACCGAGCCCCGGATCCTCACCGGTACCGCGGGCGAACACCACCTCGGTGTCCGGACAACCCGCGGCGGACGCGGAAGGAACGGCGGCGGTAGGGACGACAGTGGCAAGCAGCCCAGAAGTGGTGGCTACCGCCGTACCAAACAGGCGAGTGAAGTGCTGCGAATTCATGGTCCGGAAGATTCCCTCGAGATTGGCGTCATAAACTAAGAATTTCCACCTTACATATGAGTTGCCGATGCACTCTTGAGGAGCGGTTAACGCCGGGTTAAGCGGTGCGATTCAGCCCGACAGTGCGTCGACGTTCGTCGGCACCTCCGAGAGCTTCACCAGCCGCACTTCCGGCCGCGCCGGGACCTCGTCGGCAAGAAACCACCGGAACGCGAGGTTGCCACGGGAATAGTCAAGCGTGGTCAGCGAATTCGGATGCGCGGTCATACCGCGAGAGATGACGATCGTCACCGAGCCGTCTGAGTTGAGCACCGCGCTGTGGCCGTTGACTGAGCAGCGCGCATCGGTGACGCCGTGGGTTGCCATGAATTGGTTCCACACGACCAGGTTCCAGAACCTGCACCGCGGCGGCCGGTGGGTGATCACGAGCGCCTCGTCATCGTCGAGCACGAAACTGCCGTAGGAATAGCAGGCATCGCGGGCCGACCAGCCGAAGTTGGCGTCCGGGACTTGATAGGGGTCGGCGAATTGATTGGCTGCGTGCGCGATCTCGTGACCCAGCGCGTGCGCGTCGTCAACCCGCGCGCCGACGGCCAGCGGAACAATGGCGAACATCGTGCGCAGCCAGGCAGCGCTGGTGCGCAACCGCGCCGCAGTCTCGGCGTCTCCGTGCCGAATTGGCTCCGGTTCGTCCAACGCCTCGATCTGCCAGCTGACCTTGCGACCGGTCAGTGGGTCGGCCTGGTAGTCGCGGGTCATCAGAACCGCTGCGTCGGGCGTGGGCCCGAGTTCGAACGAGAAGTTGCCGGCCTTGTCGATCTCGAGATCGTCGTCGCGCACGAGCGCCACAATGCGGTCCGACCAGGCGCCCGGCGACGGTTCGTTATAGGCGGTCAGCGAAAAGTAAACGCTGTCGCCGCAGTTGCCACTGATCCGGTACCGGCGGTTCGGATCAACCGGGCACATGTAGTAGTAGGCGTCCGTGTTGTCGCCGCCCCATCGACGATCTCGTCGGAACGGAGTATTGACTGCGACGAACACCGGTCGACTGGGCTCAGCGAAGAGATAGGTGTCAAACGCCACGCCCAGCGTGGTCGCGAGCATGCGGTAGCCGTCGGCGATGTGCCGGTCGTCGGTGACGGCACGATCGCCATCGAGGAAGGTGCGGTCGAGGCCGGCCAGGGTCTCTAGTAACTCGCGCCAAGCCGCGGTGGACTCGTGCTCGTTAGTCGTCATGCGCTGATACCTCTCGTTATGAACGTGGCGGTGCGGTCTACCCAGGAATCGTCGAGTGTGTCCCCGCGGGTAAGCAGCGCCAGGAACGTGGTGCCGGCGACGACCTCGACGATTTCTGCTGCGGTGACGTCGCGCCGTACTTCGCCGCGGGCGACGGCGTCGGCCAAGCGATCCGACAGCCCGCGAGACAGGATGTCGCCGAAGCGTTCCAGCAGCGCGGAATGCAGTGTGAGGTCGGCAGCCATTTCACCGACGAGTCCGGGCAGCGCAGCCCGCGCGGCCGGAGTGGTCAGCACTTCCACCGTGCGGCTGACCATCTCGCGCACGTCGCCGGCCAGCGACCCGGTATCAGGTAGCGCGGTCGCATCGCTGATCGGGAAGACGGCCTCGTGAACGAGGTGCGCCTTGCCGGGCCATCGTCGGTAGATCGCGGGCTTGCTGGTGCCAGCCCGCCGCGCGATCGCGTCGACCGAAAGGTCGGCGTAGCCGGTCTGGGCGAGTAATTCGACGGTGGCCTGCAGCACCGCGCCGTCGATGCGCTTATCGCGGGGGCGGCCAATTTCTGTCGTCATTACGAAACTCAGAGTAACATAAGTCGCCGTGACCGATGCCGCTGCAGTTCTCGTGCACCTTGATGACCTTGCCGAGCCGCGCTTCAGCCCCCAAATCCAGCCGATCCGCGACCTCATGACGGCGATGGCGCCGGAGTGTCCGCTGGAAGCTGACGCGCTGCACGCGAAAGCCACCGCCGACACCGGGCTTACCGACTTCGGGCCGGACGATTACCGGGAGCGCCTCGATGTCTACCTCACGGCGCTGCAAGAGATCGACGGGCTGCACGGGCCGGGAATCGTCAACTTCCACGCGCAGCTGTTGCAGTGGCTCAAGAACCGGCTACTGCTCAACGATCTGCTGACGCGACATCCTGAGATTCATGACATCGAGCTGCTGCCGCCGGTCGTCATCGCGGGCCTGCCCCGCACCGGCACCACTCATCTGCACAACTTGTTGGCGGCGGCCACAACCTTTCGCACCATCCCGTACTGGGAGAGCGTCGAGCCGTTTCCGCTGCCCGCCGAGGTGGGCGTCGAGCCCGATCCGCGAAAAGCGCGCATGGACGCCGCCGTCGAGTTCATGAACGCCGCGATGCCGCACTTCCCGCTCATGCATGAGATGACCACCGAGCATGTCCACGAGGAGATCCAGCTGCTGGCCAATGACTTCTCCACGATGCTGTTCGAGACGCTCGGGCACGTGCCGCGGTGGCGCGACTACTACCTGACGCACGACCAGACATCGTCATACGAACACCTGGCCGTCCAGCTAAAGGCGCTGCAGTTTCTTCGCGGCGGCCGCCGTTGGTTGTTGAAGTCGCCCCAGCACCTCGAGCAGTTGCCGGTGCTCAACGCCGTCTTTCCCGGCACGATCGTGGTGTGCACCCACCGCGACCCGGTGCCGGTAACACTGTCCATGCTGGCGATGCTCACCTATAGCGCGCGGATGCATTGCTCGCCGGTGCCGGTGCAGGAGATCGCGGTGTCGTGGGTCGAGCGTTTGCAACTGATGCTCGATGCGCTTGTGCGCGAGCGTGACGTCATTCCGCCGGAGCGGTCGATCGACGTCCGCTTCGACGCCTTCATGGCCGACGAGTTCGGCGTCGCCGAACGGGTATACGGCCTCGCCGGCGAGCCGCTGACCGACGCGGCCCGCACGGCGATGGCCGATTATCTGTGCGGCCACCAGCGCGGGCGTTTGGGCCAGGTCGTGACGTCGGCCGAAATGTTCGGACTCGACGAGCACGACCTGCGCAACCGGTTCGCCCGCTATCTGCAGCGCTTCTTGGCGTAGAGGCCCAACGCCTCGGTGGCCCTAGGCAGCCGCCGGCGGCTCGTCAGGCGCCGGCGCGGGCGGTTGATTCTCTACCGGCTCGGCGGGAGCCGGAGCGGGGTCCGGTGGCGGAGGCAGTTCGTTCTGCACCGGCTCGACCGGAGCGGGTTCGGGAGCAGGCGGCGGGGGAGGCTCGGGAGCCACCGCGTCCGCCAGCACCGCACCGGGCGGCGGCGGGGCATCCTGCGAAGCGCCGGGATCCACCGGAAGGAACATGTGATGGGTGAACTGGGATTGGTAAGCGCCGCCGCCGCCGATGCGCACGCCGCCGCGTTCACCGCTTGAGACGGGCGTTCCATCCGGCAGCGTCACCGCCGTATGACCGCCATTCCAGCCGATCACCAGAGCGCCAGGGGCGGTGCCGTATTGGAAACCGCGTGCCAACAAGGCTGATTCTTCATTCCCGGTATTGAACCGTTCGGCGAAGGCCGGGCGGTTTGTAGCGACATTCGATACCAGGGACGCCAGACCCGAACAGTCCGTTCCGCCCGGCGAATAGCCATGGCTATACGGCGTTCCCGACATCTGGTCAAGCAGCGCCATGATCGTTTCTGCAAACATGGGGCGGGACATTAACAACAAGATCAAAACCGACCAAAATATGTGTCGGCCATCACTTTGTTATTACTGAATGGCCTACCTTACATTTCTGAGTAAAAACCGCAGCTAGGAGCGGGTCAAGAATTACTTATTAGACACACGTAAAGGATTTAATAATTCTTCACTTTTCGTGGTTTCGGTCTCAGATGCGCAACCTTACGACAATAACTGGTTTCGGCGAAAGAGTTGTTCCCGCTGGTGAGCGATATTGGAGTGGGACGCCGCTTTCCCAGCCCATTTGAGGTTTCGATCACAACAGGGTTACGGCCGCCCATTACTGAGCAGGCGGCAATTGCCGTGGGCCGTCAGCCGCGCGCACCTCATGTGGTCCGTGGCGCTCGGTCAGCCCGCGCTGCGCCGCACGCTGCGTCAACGACACGCCGTCCACCCCCGTTGTGGATAGCCGCTCTGACATCACGGTTTGCGCGCCGTGATCGTCGTCGCCGGCAGCGATAGCGGACGATCCGCCCGATGGCGCGGGGCGGGCACTCTGCTCGGTATCGACGACGACCTTGCGGGTGCGCCTGAGCGAGAAAGTGATTTCCTCGACTTCCTCCAGCACCTGACGCGCGGTGCGTAGCGGGTGGGTTGACGTGTCGATCGCGCGGGCGACAAAGCCCGGCACCATCGGACGAATCCAGCGAGCGGCCGCCCTGGTGACATCTGGGATGGTCGGGATCGGCGACGTAGCAGGCACGTCCCTTGATTCCAGTGCGGCGGGCAGGTTCGGTGTATCGGCCGCATCGGTTTCCACAGTCGCGTGGGGCAGCGCGGTCGTGGCGCGGCTGGCTGCCTCAGCCTCGGCGGCGATCGGTAGGTAGATGTCGTCGGCCACCGGCTCAGCGACGGACGCTGCGCCTTCTAGCGCGGCGCTCACGCGCTGGCGAAGCTGCGCGCGGTCGATCTCGGTCTGTGCCTCGACGGCCATCCGGGCGTGGGCGAGTTGCTGTTCGGCCCACATCGTTTCGGCCGCCGCTCGCACCTCGGCTCGTTTGATCGCGATCGCGGTCTCCGCCTCCAGCTCGGCGCGTTCGCGTTCAGCGTGGGCTTTGGCGTGGCGATCGTGAGCCGTTTCACCGCGCCATAGCCGCAGTATCAAGGGGAACAAGCTCAATAGCGTGAAGAACGCGATCGCCAAGAGCCGCAGCATTAGTGCGCCGGCGCCGGCCAGGGTGAGGTCCTGCATTGCCAGCCACCGCGCGCCTAGGCCGTGGTCGGCGTCGGCGGACGCGGATTGCTGCGCTCGTGAGAGCGCCCACTCGCCGTCGCCGATTTTCGAGTCCAGGTCACCAGCTTGCCGGTCGCGAGTGGCCGTGGCGGTGTCTAGCCGTCGCTGAGAATCTGCGAGAAGCTCATTGGCTGTGCGGGTTTCGGGACCAGATCCGGGGACGCCGGTGATACGGGTTTGCGGGCAGGCCGGGCTCGGATGGTATTCGCAGCGCGCAACCACGAGTGCCTCGTCGCGATGAATGCGTGCCTTATCGACCGCCGTGTCAAGCGCGGCACGCGTGTTGCGCAGTTGCGCCAGGCTGGTGGATGCCTGGACGACCATTGGCGCGGCGTCGGCGCGGCGCGCGGCCTGTAGGTCCAGTTGACGATCGATCGACCCGGAGAGCAGCACCAGAGCGGTGACCTCACCCACGACCATGCCGACGGCGGCCGCCACCAGTGCGCGACCCACAAATCCGCGCAGTCCGCGCACCGGTCCGCTGGCTACGCCGCGAGTGATCGCGCCGACCAACAGGCCAAAGATCAGCGTGAACGGCATTATGGCCAGCACCGGCCAGCGCGTTGCTTGCAGCACGGCGAGCGTCGCCACCAGCCAGCACACAGCGGCATCCAAGATCACGACTATGCCGGCGATCGCGTGCGCGGACCGCTCGTGACGCTCGTCGAGTTCGCGGCGCTCTCCGCCACCGACCCAGGTGAGCAAGGCTTGAATTTGCGAGCCGCTGGTTCGCGGTTCGGTCACTTTGTGGGCGCACATCGGATGCGAAACACCTCCAGGTTCTGCCAGCCTGACAGGCCTAGGCCGGGATAGAAGAATCAGCGGGTGGATGTGTGGCGCGGTTAACAGCACGGCCGAAATCGCCCAGCCCGGTTCGCGCCAGTGCGACATCCGAATTGTCTCATAACCGGCACGGCCAAGGCTGACAGCGTGCGACGTTTGGCGTACTTAGGCGAACGGGTAACTCCTCAGCAAATGACTGCGGGCTAAGGAGCACAACGTGACATTGCGGCGGTTGGTTCTGGTGGTGGGTGCGGTGGTCCTCGTCGTCGGGATCATCGGGTTATTTGTGCCAGTGTCGGTGTCGGACGGCAACGGAGGCAGCCTCGGATGCGGAAGTGCCGCGGTCTCGAACCTGTCCAGCGCTCAAGAGGCAAACAACAAGTCGGTAGCAAGCATCCCGTTTCTTAACGAGGTAATCCCGCACACCGATTTTGTTGCCGAGTGCCAGTCAGCGCTTTCCGAGCAGCGGAAGTGGACCATTCCGGTAACCGTGATCGGCGCGATCGTCGTGGTCGCAGCATATTTCGTGCGAACAGACCGATCCGCTGCCGTGGGCAGCATCTGACATCTGTCAATCAGGTTCGACGGCAACCACTTTCGAACTTCCTCGGTTAGCTGCGCGCGACGCGTTTGATCATCCGCGCAGTGGCTCGCTCGATTGTTTCGCGCTTTGCCTCCGGCGTTCGCTGCCGTTTGATTCTGCGCAATGCCGGGGCGATGGTGACGCCTTGTTCATAGGCGGTCACGACGCGTGGATCCACATAGGAGCGCCGCGCCACCGCCGGTGTGTTACCCAATTCTTCTGCCACAGCGCGCATCACGGCCGCCTCTTCGCGACGGCGAGCCGTCTTCGACGTAGGCTCTCGGGCGACGGCGAACGCCTCGGCGGCCAGCACCGTGCCGTGCCAGGTCCGCAGATCCTTCACACTGAACTCCTCACCCACCAGCTCCCGAAAGCGGGTGTTGAGGTCGTCGGCGTGAACCTCCGACCAGCCATCTGAACTGCGATATACCAGCAGCCGGGGAATCTTCGTTTCGGCGCGCAACAGCGATCCAACCGCCTTGATCACCAGCGGATCTTCAAGGGAAATCGTCCGGCGCACGCCGCTTTTCGCGGGATAGTCGAATTCCACACAGCCCCGATGTAGCCGCACATGATCACGACGCAACGTGGCCAGCCCGAAGCTGCCGTTCTCTTGCGCATACTCCTCACCGCCGGCCCGGAAGTAACCCTGATCAATCAAATGCTGGGCCAGCGCCAGCACGCGATCGCGTCCCAGCCCGCGGCTACGTAGATCGGTGAGAAGGTGCAGGCGCCAGTCCGGCAGATGTTTGGCCAAGCTGACCGCCCGGTCGTACTTCTCCTCGGACCGCTCGGCCTGCCATTGCTCGTGGTAGATGTACTGGCGGCGGCCGGCGTCGTCAACGCCGACTGCCTGGATGTGGCCATTGGGATGTGGACAGATCCACACGTTCTTCCACGCCGGCGGGATAACCAGAGCCTCGATCCGCGCCAAGCATTCCGGGTCGTCGACGCAGTCGCGCTCGGCGTCGACATAGGAGAAGCCGCGGCCTCGGCGAATACGACGAAATCCTGGGCCGCCGACGGTGCTTTTCCGCAACCTCATCTGCGCACCTGCGGTAGCTGCGTTTTCATCGCTCTGGATTACCCATGGCGGTATCTGCCTAACACCACTGGCACAGCGGGCTTCGGCCGACACGATGGGATCAGCCGCGGTGTCGGAAGACGACGTGAGACGGTATGTAGTTATGCAGGGCTATGACTACGTCAGCTACGAGGCTTTTGGGCGCCGATTCTTCGAAGTCGCCGTGACGGCGGAACGTGTCGGCGCTGCCTTCGCCGCGTTCGCCGGCACCGAGTTCGACATGGAACCGATCGCACAGGGTCCGGGCAAGATCGCCAAAGTCAGCGCCCGGGTGACCATTAAGGAGCCGCAGGTCAGCCGTAACGTCGGCGACAGCATCACTTTTGACATCCACATCCCACTTCTCATCGACCTGCTCCTCGACCTACGGCTGGACAAACAGCGGTTCAAGGTTGACGGTGACATCGCGTTGACCGCGACCGCGCGCGCCGCCGAGCCGCTCCTGCTGATCGTCGACGTCGCCAAGCCACGGTCGCGGGATATCACCGTAAACGTGTCGTCGACAAGCATTCGCGGCGAGGTGCTGCGCATCCTGGCAGGCGTTGACGGGGAGATCCGGCGTTTCATCGCGCACTACGTCAGCGATGAAATCGATTCGCCGCAATCCCAAAAAGCACAAGTCATCGACGTGGCCGAGCAACTCGATCAGACCTGGACCGGTATCTGACCGCGCCAGTGAGCGCCACCCCCGCGGTTTATCGTCCGCCCACGCCCGGGTATGCAAGCCCAGCCGCATTGCAGCAAGAGGGAGGATGACCCCGGGTGGCCCGAGTAGATGTCTCGACGTCGTCGGATTTGGCGCCGGAATCAGCCTGGAAGCTGGCGTGCGATCTGCATCGGTTTGGCGAGTGGATGACGATATTTGCCGGTTGGCGCACTCCGGTTCCGTCCAAGATCAGCAAGGGCACGCAGGTGTCGTCGTGCGTGAAGGTGAAGGGTTTTCGTAACGTCATCCATTGGACGGTCACTCGGTACGACGAGCCGGAAGCGATCGAATTGTCCGGCCGCGGCCGTGGCGGGATTCGAATCGCGGTAGCGATGACCGTCGCTGACAACCATCCCGGGTCGACGTTTCATCTGACCGCTGATTTGTCGGGGGGTCTGTTGAACGGGCCGATCGGGAAGCTGGTCGCCAGAATCATCAAGTCCGATGTGCATGACTCGGTTTGCAACCTGGCTGCCTTGCAGTAAGCCTTCGCCGGAGGAACTGCAGTTGGACAACGTCATGCTGCCGCGCGACGCATTTTCGGGCCCACCGAGGTTGTCGCCGCAGACAAGGCGCCGGGCCGCGTTGCGGCAGAACAGATCACACCGTATCCGTGTCGTCGCCGCGAGCTGATGGGCACCGGGCGAGCTTAGTCAACGCCGACGTCGTGGGCGTTGCTCCATTCGCGTTGGACGTGCCGGATTCGGCGCGAGTCCATGCCCAACCAGGCGAAGCCCGCACCGGTCGCAAGCAACGCGACTACGGCTGCGCCGATTCCGACGCCGACCGCTCGTTCAGCGAAGCTGGCCAGGCAAACCACAAAAGCCACCACGCCAGCCGCCAACAGGAAAAGGCCGGGCGTCTTTGCGCCGTTCTTCATCGATTCGCCCGCGCGTGGCCGCGTGGTCCGGTGGTGGTCGATAGCGTCGCGCGAGGTGTCTCCCATTCCGCTCATCTACCCGGATCGCGGAGCGAGAAAACGACTCCCAGGCGGGGGCGGCGAAACCCGACGACAGAGCGCGTAGCGGTGCGGCTGGCCGATGGCCGCTAGAGTGGAAACGATGACTTCGGTCGTAGTTGTGGGCAGCGGATTTACCGGCTTCGAGTGTGCACGGCGACTAGGCCGGCGATTACGCAGATCAGACGTGGACGTCACGATCATCTCGCCGGTCGACTACATGCTCTACACACCGCTGCTGCCCGACGTAGCTGGCGGAGTCGTCGATCCGCGGTTCGTGACAATCCCGCTGGCTGGGACGCTCAACGGGGTGCGCAAAGTGCGCGGACGGGTCGACAAGGTCGACCTGGAGCAGCGCCGGCTGCTATTCACCGATCTGGAACAGCGTTCCTGCGAGATGTCGTGGGATCGGCTGGTGTTGACGCCCGGGTCGGTCACCCGATTGTTCGACATACCTGGATTAGCCCATTACGCAAGGGGTTTGAAGTCGACAGCCGAGGCGCTCTACCTGCGCGACCACGTTCTGGAGCAACTGGAATTGTCCTGCCTCGAAGACGACGCCAAGCTCGCCGAAGCCCGCCGCACGATCGTGGTGGTTGGCGCGTCCTATTCCGGTACCGAGCTGGTCGTGCAGCTTCGCGCACTGGCCGACGCCGCAGCCAAGCAGATGCCCTTTGACGCATCCGCGGTGAAATTCGTGCTGCTTGACCTTGCCCAGCAAGTGATGCCCGAGGTCGGTGAGAAGTTGGGAGCTCGGGCGATGCGGGTGCTGCGGCGCCGTGGAGTTGACGTACGGCTAGGCCTGACGCTGAACGAAGTTCACCCGGATCACGTTGTGCTAAGTGATAACTCGCGGATAGACACCCGAACCGTTGCATGGGTTACCGGAGTGACCGCTGCTCCGCTCATCGAGACGCTAGGCCTGCCGACGGAGAAGGGCCGGCTGAAGGTGCAGACCGATTTCGGCGTGCCCGGGCACCCTGATGTGTTCGCCGCCGGCGATGCCGCCGCAGTGCCCGACGTGACGCAACCCGGCAAGATCACACCCCCCACCGCCCAACATGCGATTCGTCAAGGCAAGGTCCTCGCCAACAACGTGGCCGCCAGCCTCGGGCACGGGAAGAAGCGCGAATACAAGCACCGCAACCTGGGGTTGGTGGTCGATCTCGGACCCCATAGGGCCGTGGCGAATCCGCTGGGAGTTCCGCTGTCCGGCTATCCGGCGAAATTCGTTACCCGGGCATACCACTTGTACGCCATCCCGCGAGGCGTCAACCGCTGGGCGGTTACGTTGGCCTACCTGACCGATGTCATTTTCCCGCGGACCCTGGTGTCGCTTGGGCTGTCGACACAAAGCGATGCGGAATTCTCGACCAGCGAAGGCATTCCGCTGCCGAAGACCGACTGAGTCCGTCACCACGAGTTAAGCTCCGCCGATGCAGTTTGTGGTCGCAGGATATGGAAGTCGCGGAGACGTCGAGCCCTGCGCCGCCATCGCTGCCGAGTTGCTGCGTCGCGATCACGATGTGCGAATGGCGGTGCCGCCCAACCTGCTTGGCTTCATCGACTCGGCAGGGCTTTCTGGAGCCTCTTACGGGCCGGACTCGCGTGAGGAGATGAACCCCGGCTCGGATTTGGTCCGCAACATCGCGCCGAGGATGCGGAATCCGATCAGCGTGGTGCCCGAAGTTGTCGAGCATGTCACCCAGATCAAGCTCGAAAAGGGCGCGACGCTTTCGACGCTGGCGAAAGGGGCCGATTTGGTATTGGCGAGCTTCAACGAACAAGGGCTGGCCGCCAATGTCGCAGAGTATTACGGCGTTCCGGTAGCTGCGCTGCATCTCTTCCCGGAGCGCATTTGGTCATCTGACTGGCTGTTTTCACGGATGACGAAGGTCGCCGAAGACGCTCAACGCCGGGCGCTTGGGTTACCGGAGGCAACCGTGCCCTCAACGCCACCGCTGGAAATCCAGGCCTACGACGAGTTCTGCCTGCCCGAGTCGGCAGGCCAATGGGTCGAAGCAGATCGGAGCCGGCCCTTTGTCGGGGCGCTCACCCTGGAGTTGCCGACGGACACCGATCACGAGGTTCTTTCGTGGATTGCCGCGGGAACACCGCCCGTCTACTTCGGTCTCGGCAGCACGCCTATCACGTCGGCGGCCGAGACCTTCGCCATGGTCAGCGCGGCCTGCGCCCGGCTAGGGGAGCGGGTGTTGATTTGCTCCGGGCCCAATGACCCCGCCACTGTCGAGCATTCCGACCACGTCAAGGTTGTAGATGCGGTGAACCACTCGGCGATCTTTCCCGCGTGCAGCGCCGTCGTCCACCATGGCGGCGCAGGCACCACGGCCGCGGCCTTGCGCGCCGGAATCCCGACGTTGATCCTTTGGCTGTGGCTCGATCAGCCGTTCTGGGCTGCTGCGGTGCAACAACTGGAAGTTGGTTTCGGGCGGCGTTTTTCGGATACCGCCGTGGAAACACTGGTTGCCGATTTGCGCCTGCTGCTAAGCCCGCAATACTCGGCCCGGGCCCGCGAAATCGCCGGCCGAATGACCAAACCCGCCGAAAGTCTCACCAGGGCCGCCGATTTGTTAGAAGAAGCCGCTCGGCAGGGACGGTGAACTCACTGAGACCGCACCTGGCGCATCGGCCGGGTTTCGATGGCGTTGATCGTCAACGTGCGGCGGGCAAACCGCCATCCGGCATCGGTCCGTTGATACTCGTCGTCGTAACGAAGATGCCACACCACATCGGTCAGCTGATCGCCGCGTCGAGTCCAGTGATGCGCGACGCAGGCAATGCGCCCGCGGGCACTGTCGGGTTGCGGGCCGACGTCGTAGACCTGGCCGACGATCGCGTGCTCGGTGCGGACAGTGGCCGCGACGGCGGTGATCGCGGCGGCGATCGCCGCATGACCGCGGTGACGTTGGACAGCGGTCAACTCACCCGGCGGGTCGGGCAGCACCAGCTCGGCTGTCTCAATGAAAAGCCCTGTGACACGGTCAAATTGCCGGTCGTCGACGCCGGCCGCATACCGGTGTGCCAAGTCGGCGAGAGCAGCGCGGTCGGTCGGGTCGAGCATCACGTCGACAGCGAAAGGCGTTGCGCACAGGCCGACAACTCGTCCTTGGCCTGCTGGAGGTCGTTGATCGGCGGCATGGCCAACACTAGCCGGTTGGCACCATGCGCGGCGAGCCTGTCGGCTCGTTCGGCGTCGATCTTGGTCACCGAATGCCCCAGCGATACTTCGATATCGGCGGGATCGCGTCCGGCAGCCGCCGCCTCGTCATGCATCAGGGTCAGCAGGCCGTCCAACTGTTCGCCCGTCACGCCCAGGGGCTGGAACCCGTCACCGAAGCGCCCGGCCCGACGAGCAGCGGCTTTGCTGTGGCCGCCGATGTGTATCGGAAGCTGCTGTCCGGCAACTGGTTTCGGACTGCAGACCACGCTTTCGAACTGAAAGAACTCGCCACGATGTGTGACCCCCTGTTGCCGGTCATCCCAGAGCGCCCGTAACACCGCCAACTGCTCGTCGGCGCGTCGCCCCCGGCTTTCGAATTCGGTGCCGCAGGCTTCGATCTCTTCCCGCAGCCAGCCGACACCGACGCAGAGCCGAAGCCTCCCGCCGGACAGCGCATCGACGGTCGCCGCTCGTTTGGCCAGCACCACCGGATGGTGGTTGGGCAGCACCAGAACTCCGGTGGCCAATCCGAGCCGGTCGGTATGGCCGGCCAGAAACGACAGCAGGTCAAGCGGGTCGGGGACAGGGCAGTCGGCCGCCAATTCGACCCGCCCCGAGCGGTCATACGGGTAGACGCTGTCGTATCGGGTAGCCAACACGGTGTGCTCGACGGCGATGATCGATTCGAACCCGCACGCCTCGACATGGCGCGCAAAGGCCGTCATCCACCGTGGGTCGGCGGTGACCCCCGCGGCGACCGGGGCGACGACTCCGAACTTCACGACGCTCATGTACCCGAAAGCTAACAGGTCGGTCGGGTGGGCGTAACGGCTGTCTGCGCGCGCATCGCTTCGGCCAGGGCGATCGCTCTGGGGCTGGTAAACACGTCCTCGAGCAGCACCGGTCGGCCGTCGGGCCCGCTGAGCGGAACCCGCCAATTGGGATACTCGTCGGTGGTGCCGGGCTGATTCTGAGTCCGCCGATCTCCGACCGCGTCGGTCAACGAGACGCCGAGCAGCCGCGAGGGCGTTCGGCCCAGGTATTGGTAGAGGGCCAGGATGGTCTGCGCCGGATCCTTTTTCGGGCCGGCTTCTTTCGACAACAGCCCGACGCGGCGCAGCTCGGCGATCCACGCCGCCCGCTCGGTTTTCGCGGCGTCGAGCTCCTCGTCGACGGGTCGGGTCAGCAGGCCAAGCGAATCCCGCAGGCGCACATGCTCGTCGGCCAGATAACCCGCGGTCGGTGGCAGGTCGTGGGTGGTCACCGACGACAGGCAATACTCTCGCCACCGCTCGGCCGGCAGCGGGCCGCCGCCGCGGTCGCGGTCGAGCTCGAACCACAGAATCGACGTGCCCAGCACACCGCGGTCGCGCAGGTAGTCCCGGACCCATGGTTCGACCGTGCCGAGATCTTCGCCCACCACCAGTGCGGCGGCTCGGTATGCCTCCAACGCGACGATGCCGATCATCGCCTCGTGGTCGTAACGCACATATGTGCCTTGCGTGGGTGGTTCGCCTTGGGGAATCCACCAGAGCCGGAACAGCCCGATGATGTGGTCGATTCGCACCCCGCCGGCGTGCCGCAGCACGGTGCGGATCAGTGCGCGGAACGGTTGATACTCCTGCTCTTCCAGCCGATCCGGGCGCCACGGCGGCTGCGACCAGTCCTGACCCAATTGGTTGAACTCATCCGGCGGTGCACCGGCGGTGACCCCGAGCGCCAGCACGTCCTGCAGTGCCCAGGAGTCGGCGCCGTTGGGGTGCACGCCGACGGCGAGGTCGTGAATGATGCCCAGCGACATCCCGGCCGCCACCGCTTGCGATTGCGCCGCGCCGAGTTGCTCGTCGAGCTGCCACTGCAGCCAGCGGTGGAAATCCACTGCCTTGGCGTGCGCGGCGACGAACGCGCCGACACCGTCGGCGGCGGGATGCTGCAGCGAGTCGGGCCACTGATGCCAGTCGGCGCCGTATTCCTCGGCCAGCGCGCACCAGGTGGCGAAGTCGTCGAGGGCAGCGCCTTCCCGGGCGCAGAACGCGGCATACGCCAGTTCGCGCCCCGCCGTGCGCGGGACGCGATACACCAGCTCCAGCGCCTTCCGCTTGGCTGCCCATGCCGTGTCGCGATCGATGGCGTCCACCGAGTTCGCGTGGCGCTGCACGTCGTCGCGTAACCGCCACACCCGGCGGCGCTTATCCAGGTAAGCGAATTCGGGAATGGCCTCGACCCGCAGGTAAAGCGGGTTGACGAAGCGCCGCGACGTCGGCAGATACGGCGACGGCTCCATCGGCTTGGTCGGCGCGGCCGCGTGTAGCGGGTTGACCAGCACATAACCCGCGTCGTGCGCTGAAGCGGACCAGACCGCAAGGTCAGTGAGATCGGTAAGGTCGCCGACGCCCCAGGACTGTCGAGAGCGGACGCTATATAGCTGGGT
This sequence comes from Mycobacterium sp., assembly GCF_049673265.1. Classification (GTDB taxonomy): domain Bacteria; phylum Actinomycetota; class Actinomycetes; order Mycobacteriales; family Mycobacteriaceae; genus Mycobacterium. Next base: position 27,487 of record NZ_JBATXN010000561.1, read on the forward strand.
GGCCAGCCCCCACGCCCGACGACCGCCCAGCCGCTCGGGCAGGCCCAGCCAGCCCGGCGTCACGATCAGCGCCGCGCTGGCCTCGTCGTCTCCGGAACGCAGATGCACCCGGTGGTATCCCAGTGGCAGATCGGCGGGCAGAACGAAGCTGGCCTCGCCGATCGAACGCCCGTCGAGCTCGAACGGCGCAGCGAAGTTGTCGACCTGGCGTATCCCGGTGCGGACGGTCCCGTCCTCCAGCGCAACCCACACCTGCGCGGGATGACCGTGGGTCACGTGCACCCAGAACGGCGTCTGGGTACCGGCGCGTCCAAGGATGGTGGGCGGTAGCGGACGCGACCAGTGCGCGCGATCGTGCGCGATCAGCGCCGCGTTGCGCGTCGCCTCCGTGCCGGCGGCCACGCCGAGCGCCGCCAGGACCGCCACCAGGGTGCTTTCCGGCACGCCGATCCTGCGACTGCTCCAGTCCTCATACTCTGTGGCGATCCCAAACCGCCTGGCGAGTTCGACCAACGACGGCGCCAGTTCAGTCATCCCGCCATCTTGCTTAATCAGATGTCCGAAATGCGACCCGATTGTTCACCTCACGGCAATTTTTTCACAGGCCTGAGTTTGCTCTTCGCCGTACGATGCGCAGTGAAGTTTTCATCGATTTCCCCCCTACTTGATGGCAGGTGACAGCACTGTGGCGCAGACCACTCCCGGCGCGGCCGCTGATGAGCCAGGCGCCTACACGCTCGCGTGGCGAGGTGGCGCAGGGTGCCCTACGGTTAACCGTGTGAATCGTGGGACTACGCAGCACCCATCCCTTCCGTCTGCTTGGAGCGTGAACAACCGTGGCTGATTCGAACGGCGGCAAGGGAGGGTCGGGTTACGGCCTCGGACTTTCCACCCGGACGCAGGTAACCGGTTACCAGTTTTTGGCGCGCCGTACCGCGATGGCGTTGACCCGGTGGCGGGTCCGGATGGAGATCGAGCCGGGTCGCCGTCAAACGCTGGCGGTCGTGGCGTCGGTGTCCGCTGCGGCGGTGATTTGCCTGGGCGCGCTGCTCTGGTCGTTCATCAACCCGTCGGGGCAGCTGAACGAGTCACCGATCATCGCCGACCGCGATTCCGGCGCACTTTACGTCCGGGTGGGGGACAAGCTTTATCCGGCGCTGAACCTGGCTTCGGCCCGGCTGATCGCGGGCCGGGCGGATAACCCGCACAAGGTCCGGTCGGGTCAGATCGCCGAGCAGCCGCATGGCCCACTGGTCGGTATCCCCGGCGCGCCGTCGGACTTTTCTCCGACCAAGCCCGCGTCGTCGTCGTGGCTGGTGTGCGACTCGGTGACGCCGACGGCGGGCGTGGGAGCGCCGTCACCGGTGACCGTCACCGTGATTGACGGAACGCCCGACCTGTCGAATCACCGACACGTGCTGAACGGGTCCGACGCGGTGGTACTGCGCTACGCAAACGACACCTGGGTGATCCGGCAGGGACGTCGGTCGCGCATCGACTCGTCAAACCGGGCGGTGTTGTTGCCGTTGGGTCTGACCCCGGAGAACGTCAACCAGGCCCGGCCGATGAGCCGGGCGCTGTACGACTCGCTACCGGTGGGCCCCGCGCTGTCGGTCCCCAAGGTGCCTGACGCCGGAAAGCCCGCCGGCTTCGCCGGTGCGCCTGGACCGGTGGGGACCGTGATCGTGACACCGCAAATCAGTGGGCCACAACAGTATTCAGTGGTGCTGGCTGACGGTGTGCAGACCGTGACGCCGGTCGTCGCCCAGATCCTGCAGAACGCCGGAACCCCGGCGGGCAATGCGCCGGTGGTCGTGGCGCCGGCGTCATTGGCGAAGATGCCGGTGGTCAACGGGCTGGATTTGTCGGCCTACCCGGACGGCCCGCTGAAGGTCCAAGACATCCGTGATAACCCGGCGACCTGCTGGTGGTGGGAGAAAACCGGCGGTGAAGAGCGGGCCCGCACCCAGGTGATCTCCGGGCCGACGATCCCGGTGAAGGCCAGCGATATCCAAAAAGTGGTGTCGCTGGTGAAGGCCGACATTTCCGGCCGCGAAGCCGATCGGGTGTTCTTCGGACCCGACTACGCCAACTTCGTGTCCGTCACCGGCAACGACCCGGAGTCCACCACATCAGAATCGCTCTGGTGGCTCTCCAGTTCCGGTGTCCGGTTCGGTGTGGACAACTCCCGTGATGCCCGTTCCGCGCTCGGATTGACATCGCAGCCGAGCCCGGCGCCGTGGGTGGCGTTGCGGCTGCTGGCAGCGGGCCCAACCCTGTCGCGCGCCGATGCGCTGGTACGCCATGACACTCTTCCGACCGATATGAGCCCTGCAGAATTGGCGGTACCGAAGTGAAACAAGGTTTTGCACGCCCAACGCCCGAACGCGCACCCGCGGTCCGGCCCGAGAACATCGTCCTACCGACACCGCTGAGCGTCCCGCCGCCGGAAGGCAAGCCGTGGTGGCTGATCGTGGTCGGCGTGCTTGTGGTCGGCTTGCTGGTGGGCATGGTTGGCATGACCGTGGCCAACGGCTCGCGGATGTTCCTGGGTGCTGGTTCGATCTTCCCGATCTTCATGATCGGCGGGGTCGCGATGATGATGTTCGGCGGTCGTTTTGGCGGCCAGCAGCAGATGAGCCGGCCCAAACTGGACGCGATGCGCGCCCAGTTCATGTTGATGCTCGACATGCTGCGCGAAACCGCGAACGAGTCCGCCGACAGCATGGACGCCAACTACCGGTGGTTCCACCCGGAGCCGACAACGCTGACGGCGGCGGTCGGATCGTCCCGGATGTGGGAACGCAAGCCGGACGGCAAGGACCTCAACTTCGGAGTCGCCAGGATCGGTGTGGGCATGACGCGGCCCGAGGTGACCTGGGGTGAGCCGCAAAACATGCCGACGGACATCGAGCTGGAGCCGGTGACCGGTAAGGCGCTGCAGGAGTTTGGCCGCTACCAGAGCGTGGTCTACAACCTGCCCAAGATGGTTTCGCTGCTAGTCGAGCCCTGGTATGTGCTGGACGGCAATCGCGACCAGGTGATGGGGTTGATGCGGGCGATCATCTGTCAGCTGGCCTACTCGCACGGCCCGGACCACGTCCAGATGATTGTTGTCAGTTCCGATCTGGCGAAATGGGACTGGGTCAAGTGGCTGCCGCACTTCGGCGATCCACGCCGTCGCGACGCTGCAGGCAATGCGAGGATGGTATACGGGTCGGTACGTGAGTTCGCCGCCGACCAGGCCGAATTGTTCGCCGGCCGTGGGTCTTTCACGCCTCGGCACGCCAGCTCGTCGGCGGAGACACCGACACCGCACCACGTAATCATCGCCGACGTCGACGACCCGCAATGGGAATACGTCATCAGCGTCGACGGCGTTGACGGCGTCACGTTCTTTGACCTGACCGGTTCTGCGCTGTGGACCGGTAACCCGGAGCGGGTGCTGAAGTTCACCAACGATGTCGGGGTGATCGAGGCGCTGCCCCGTGACCGCGACACCTGGATGGTGATCGACGACAACCGGTGGTTCTTCGCTCTGGCCGACTACGTGACCGAAATAGAGGCCGAGCAGTTCGCGCAGCGGATGGCGCACTGGCGACTGGCCGAGGCCTACGAGGAGATCGGCCAGCGGGTAGCGCAGATCGGTGCCCGAGACATCCTGTCCTACTACGGGATTGAAGATCCGGCCGAGATCGACTTCGAGTCGTTGTGGGGCAACCGGCGAGACGGGCTGTCCAGCCGGTCCCGGTTGCGCATCCCGTTCGGTAACCGCTCCGACAACGGCGAGCTGCTGTTCTTGGACATGAAGTCCCTCGACGAAGGCGGCGACGGCCCGCACGGGGTTATGTCGGGTACCACCGGTTCAGGTAAGTCCACGCTGGTGCGCACTGTGCTCGAGTCGCTGATGCTGGGGCATCCGCCGGACGAGCTGCAGTTCGTGTTGGCCGACCTTAAGGGTGGATCGGCGGTCAAGCCGTTCTCCGGTGTGCCGCACGTATCGCGGATCATCACCGACCTGGAAGAAGACCAGGCGCTGATGGAACGCTTCCTGGACTCGCTGTGGGGCGAGATCGCCCGCCGCAAAGCGGTGTGCGACAACGCCGGTGTCGATGACGCCAAGGAGTACAACGAGATGCGCGGCCGGATGCGCGCACGCGGCCAGGACATTCCGCCGCTGCCGATGCTGGTGGTGGT
>NZ_JBATXN010000562.1:0-4091 GCF_049673265.1 Mycobacterium sp.
CGGCCGCGACGTTGTACTGATGGTCCGTGAACTGGGTGATAAGGAATTGGGCGAGGCCCGAAGGAGTGTCGATAGGGCCTTCCATGTTGTTGGCCTCGTTAGCAGCGATCCAGGTGAATTCCGGGAAGGCGCTCGGGTTCTGAAGATCGGTCGACAACTCCGTCAGCGGGAGCAGGTGCTCCTCCAGGTAGGCAGGAGTGTTGTCGGCGACGTAGCTGAATTGGGCAAACGGCAACTCGTCGACGGAGTAGTCACCCGATGACACGAGGTCACCCGGGGTGGGCATGCTCTGCGCGTAGCCGGCCCACGATATGCCGGCCTGATCCATTTCTTGCATGAGGTTGGGCGCGTTGATGCCGGCCAAGGTGGGGTTGTAGTCGATGCCGAAGTCCGACCCGCCCATGATCCGGAAGTAGTTGGGATCGCTGGGGTGGCTCAGCGCGTAGTAGTTGTCCGCATATCCGTTGCTGTTGATCAGGCTGTTGATGTACGGCGCGTTGGGGCTACCGACGATGTCGTTGACGCCCTTGTTCTCCATGTAGATCAGGAACACGTGATTCAGCTGGCCGACGTCGGACGTCGGTGGGGTGAGCGGCGCCGCGGTGAGACTCGGATCGCCGACCGTGAACGACTCGTTGTCGGCGTAGGCGCCATTGTAGTTGCCGAGGAACGGGTTTTCGTCGGTGAAGGTCGTGGTCACCTGCGCGGAGGTGGTGCCCTCCGGGACGGTCCCGGAGATGTCGCGTTCCTCAAGTCCGGTGATACCCAGGCGATCCCATACCGTGACTGGGTTGAGCGAGCCGGTGCCCAGAACGTCCCCGTGGGCGTCGAGGAAGCTGACCTGCACTGAGGCCTCGGACGCGTTCAAGCCTTGGCCGCCGAGGTCTGCACTCAGCGTGTACGGCGTTCCGGCTGCGCCGGTGAGGTCGACGGTTTGGCTGAGGGTGGACGTGCCCACGGGTCCGCCGCCGGCGAAAATGTCGCCGCCGCCCGGGGGCGCGTCCTGTGGGAAGGCGAAGAGGGGCGGCGACGCGAACGGCAATGGCGTCGGATAACCGCCCAGGGTGCCGTAGGCGATCGCGGTCGGGGTGCCAGTCTCCGTCCAGCCCGGGATGGTCACCCCGCTGAAGCCCGATCCCGACGGGTCGGCCGTTTCGAAGTTGGGGTCGACCAGCAAGTTCTGACTCATCGGCTGCGCATCCGCGCCGGCGGTGGGATCGGCAGCCGGATCGACGTGGTTAAGCCAGGTGTTGAGCGCGGTGTCCAGCTGCTGACCCAACGCGCTCCAGTCCTGCTCCAGCACATGCAACCAGGCATCAGCCGGGCCGGCCGCGGCCACCGAGCCCACATCGGCGGCCAACGAACCCGCGATCGCGTTGAGGACCGGGTCAATGATTGCGTCAAACTCATCGGCGCGGGCACTGGGCGCAGAAGCCAGCGACCCCAGCCCCAACGTCAAAAACGCGCTGATCGAGCCCGTCCACCAAACCGCTCGCCGATGGCGGCGTGCCATCGCGTTGCGTGAAGTCGGGTTTGCCTTCCTGGGACGCCGATGAGCCATGGCCCTAACCTTCCTCCGACGCGGTGCCCCAGTGATTCGATTGCATGTGGAAGGCGGCAACCATAACTTCGCCCCTTCTACCTGAGGCATACCGGCAACTGGGTCTCGGGCCTGAAAGTACCTTAAGCAGAACCTGAGGATTTAGCTATTGCACGAAAATCCAGCACGATTTTTTGGCGCTCACATGGCCGGACTCGATGAGCGGCGTTGATGCTGGTCACACCGGCGTTATCGGTAACCGCAGCGATCGCTGGCTCCGGGCCGACCCCTCGACTCGCCTCAGCGTCGACGTCAAAGTTAATAACCTTGAGGTTCGTTCACAGCAGGGGTTAAGGCGGACCAACTTTCGCTGATCTGCGTATCTGAACATTATTTTCTCTTAGATTGGCTTGTAACTAATACCCGATCGGCACGGGCGCTAGCTTCGTTCATTCGCCTGACGTTCCAACGTTTGGCGCCCTGGAGATAGTGGAGCCCTTATGAGCAGCAACTTCTGCACGGTCCGCTACGCGCGTCGATGGGGCGTGGGTGTCGGCTTGGTCGGCGCCGCAGTAGCTGCCGCGATGATCGGCGCGGCCAGTGCGCCGGTCGCTCGCGCCGACACCCCTACGGACGTGCTGGGTCAAGCCGTCCAGGACTTGTCGCAAGCGGCCCAGGTGTTCGAGCAGGCCCCCCAGGCATCGCTCGACGCTCACCAACTCGCGGCCTTAGTTCCGGAAGAAGACCTCATCGCCACCACACAGTCGTTTGTCTCCAGCCTGGAGGCGGATCAGGCTGGCCTGCCGGCCGCCGACCAAGCGGGCCTGGCGGATGTGGACCTGGCGGTGTTGCACGCCGACCAAGGGGTGCTCGACGCCGCCCAGGGGTTCCTCGCCGCTGACCAAGCCGGCGATCTCGCCAATTGGGCGTCGGGTCTTCCCACCGACTTGGCGACGCTTGATGCTGACCTGGGTGCAGTTGGCGCAGCCGTCGACGTGGCTTTTGTCGATCTCGGCGCCGAGTTCTTCAGTGCCATAGGCGTTCCGGACATCTTCCTCCCCTGATCAGATTGACGTCTGCCAGCGGGGTGTCTCCAGACCCACGGAAGGCAGCGCCTTAGCCCTACCTCGTTGAGGGAATTTCCCAGAGCGCGCAGATCGCGGTCGACGAGAAGATCCAGCTAATGCAGGCCGGAGAGCATCCTGGCGTCACATTTCTGCTGCTCGGCGACCCAAACCGACCCGACGGCGGCATTCAGCAGAACCTGCTCGACCCAATCCTCGGGCTCTTCGGGCCGCTCGGGGGATTGTTCACCAGCTGAGCAAGCCGGCCCGGTTGCGCATCCGGGTAGGGTCGAATCATCGGGGACGTCTGTGCAGCGCACAACTGCGTGGGAGGACTTGAAGGGGCGTGGAGGACCTCGTACTCGGAATGTCGATGGCACCATCGACGGTCGACATGGTGCTGGTCGAAGGGCGAAACGGCGACGGTGTCACCGTTGACCAAGACGGTTTCCCGGTCGCGGCTTCAGCAGATACCCATAACCCCGCGGCCGATCAGACATTGGCCGCGATCTTGGGCACTCAACAAAGTGCCGCCGAGGGGGGCTATCGGCTGGCATCGACCGGCGTGACCTTGGTTGATCCCGCCCAAGAAGGTGCGCTGCGGGACGCATTGGCCGCCCGCAAGGTCGAAAACGTCATGCTGGTCTCGGCCTTTCTGTCCGCGGCCGCGTTGGCCCAGGCCTACGGCACCGCGACCGGCTACGCCCACACGGGGCTGCTCTTCATCGAGCCGGACTCTGCAACCTTGGCCGTCGTCGACACCGCCGACGGTTCGGTCACTGACATGCGCAAAGCGGCTCTGCCCGATGACGACGTGGACGCCGTTGCGGAACTGACGGCGCTGGCCGCGGGTGCGAACGGGCTGAACCCAAATCCGCAAGGGCTGTTTGTGGTGGGTTCCGACGGCGTCGACGTCGGCGTGATCAAGGCGGAGCTCGAAGCCGCGACTCCGCTTGCCGTCAGCGCGCCCACCGAGCCTGGATCGGCGCTGGCCCGCGGTGCGGCGTTGGCGGCCGCGCATGCGCCGCTGTCGAACTGGTCGACGTCGGCCCTGGCGTACGCCCAAGACCCCGGCACTGGCACGGCGGACCCGGTCGTAGCGGTTGGCGACGCCGTGGACGGTCAACAACTCGCTTACAGCGCAGAGGCCGACGACGATAACGCGTACACGGGGGCGGTGGCCGCTGAATTCTTGCGCGAGGAAACCGATCCGGGTCGCCGGCCATTCCTCGTCGCACTCGGGGTGTTGATGGTCTTCGTTTTCGGTGTCGCCGCCCTGGCGGTGTCGCTGGCGCTTGACATCCGGCCAAAGGTCAGTGACCGGCCCAGCATTGGGCAACATGTGGTAGCTCCCGCCAAACCGGCCCCGCCACCTGTCCAAGCGCCGGCACCTGCCCCGGCTGCTCCGGCCGTGCCGCGGCCCGCCCCCGCTGCTCCGCCAATGCCGGCCGGCCCGCCGCCTATACCGCAGCTGCCGGCGCCACGGC
>NZ_JBATXN010000563.1:0-5643 GCF_049673265.1 Mycobacterium sp.
GTACGGGCCGCGGCGCCCCCCGCCAGCCCGCCACGGCGTTCATCCCGGAAATGGCCTCGCTGGCGCTGTGGTAGGCCGCGGTCAGCATCGGCGCCGTCGGGCCGATCACCACCGGACCATCGGAGAACGCGTCGAGCAAATCGCCGAAGACCTTCTCGGTCTGTGTCAGCTGACCCGACACGATCGCCACCAGATAGGTGCCGTGCACGTCGGTCAGCGCCGCACGGGCATGGCGGGCCGCGATATCCCGGACTTCTTGGCTGGCGTGGTTTTCCCGGCCCGGCGGCGGCGTCCCCACCACCACCGTCGCCGGAGCGGTCGTGTCCCAGTTCAACGCGGCCGCCCGAGACAGCAGCTCGGGGCCGGTATCGCCACGCACCACCGCGTCCACCACGCTGGCTTCCATTCGGCTGTCCCAGCTGCCGCGCGCCTCGGCGGCATCGGCGTAGGCGGTGGCGGCACTAAAGGCCAGGTCGCGGCTGTACTTGAGAATGCCCACCATCAGCGCGGTGAACTGTTCGTCAGTGCGGGCCAACAAGGGGGCGACCTCTTCGAAGAACTCCATGGTCACCCGCACCATGTCCACCGAGTGGCGCAAGGGCATCCGCCGGGTCAGATCCTGCGGCATCAGCTCGAATGCCCTCGCGGTGTAGTTGATGTTGCTGTCCGGGTCGGTCATCCACTCCACGAAGTTCACCACGGCGGTCTGCACCACCAGGGACACGCTGGCCCGCTGCGACGCCTCCAACTCGGCGAAAAACGGCAGCCGGTCCTGCATCGCCGTTACCGCCTCAGTGGAAAACCGCCCGGAATATTGCTTCAACCGCCGCAGCAGCGACTCCGGAACGCTGTCCAGCAGGTCCAGCGTCGACCTGGGCTTGGCAGATTGTTTGTCGACCATCCCTAAAAGCTACGCCAGTTTTGTGGATGGTTCCCCCAAGACGCGTGCCGTTATGCGACCCCGGGATCGGAGGTTTGCGCCGGCGCCGCCTGCACATCGTCGATCCGGTATTGCCGTGCAGCCGCGACCGGTACCGACGGGTCGATCTGGCCGTCGCGCGCCAGCGCCTCCAACACGGCGACGACCTGAGATTCGGCGTCGGTGTTGAAGTAGCGGCGCGCCGCCGGTCGGGTGTCGGAGAAGCCGAACCCGTCGGTGCCGAGCGTGACATAGGTACCCGGGACCCACGGCCGAATCTGCTCGGGTACCGCGCGCATCCAGTCCGACACGGCGATGATCGGCCCGGAGCATGCGGACAGCGCCCGTGTGACGTAGGCCTGACCCGCCGGGCGATCCGAGTGGCGCAGCTTCTCCTTTTCGACGGCAATGCCGTCACGATTCAGCTCGCTCCAGCTGGTTACCGACCACACGTCCGCGGCGACATCCCATTCGGCGGCCAGCATCTCGGCGGCTTGCAGCGCCGAGGGCATTGCCACCCCCGACGCCAAGATGTGCGCCGTGTTCGCGCGGCTTTCCTTGGCCGCGTGATACCGGTAGATACCCCGCAACAGGCCTTCGGGGTCGAAGTGTTCCGGCTCCGGCGGTTGCACATACGGCTCGTTGTAGATGGTGATGTAGAACATGACATTTTCGGCGTTCTCAGCGCCAAACATGCGGGCCAGTCCGCTTTCGATGATGTAGGCGATCTCGAAGGCGAACGCGGGGTCGTATGCGACCACCGCCGGATTGGTGGCCGCGAGCAGCGGCGAATGGCCGTCGGCGTGCTGCAGACCTTCGCCGGTCAGTGTGGTGCGCCCCGCGGTTGCTCCCAATAGGAAGCCGCGTGCCATCTGGTCGGCCGCGGCCCACAGGCCGTCGCCGGTGCGCTGGAACCCGAACATCGAATAGAAGATGTAGATCGGGATCATCGGTTCGTTGTGCGTCGAGTATGACGTGCCGGCTGCGGTGAACGAGGCGACCGATCCGGCCTCGTTGATGCCCTCGTGCAGGATCTGGCCGATGTCACTTTCCTTATAAGCCAACATCAGCTCGGCGTCGACGGCGGTGTAGAGCTGGCCGTTGCGGTTGTAGATCTTCAACGACGGGAACCACGAGTCCATGCCGAACGTGCGCGCCTCGTCGGGGATGATCGGCACGATGCGGGGCCCAACTTCTTTGTCGCGCAACACTTCCTTGAAGGTGCGCACCGTTGCCATCGTGGTGGCAACCTCCTGGGTGCCCGAACCTTTCTTCAGGGCCTTATAGGCATCGCGACCGGGAAGCGTCAGGGCCTTGGCCTTGGTGCGCCGCTCCGGCAGAAAGCCACCCAGCGCGCGACGGCGATCGAGCAGATAGCGGATTTCAGGGGCCTCCGGCCCGGGGTGGTAGTACGGCGGCAGGTAAGGGTCCTCCTCCAGCTGGGCGTCGCTGATCGGGATCCGGATAGCGTCGCGGAAGTCTTTAAGATCTTGCAGCGCAAGCTTTTTCATCTGGTGCGTCGCGTTGCGGCCCTGGAAGTGGGCACCCAGCGAGTAGCCCTTGATGGTCTTTGCCAGGATCACCGTCGGCTGTCCCTTGTGGTCGACGGCGCCGCGGTAGGCGGCGTAGACCTTGCGGTAGTCATGACCACCGCGCTTGAGGTTCCAGATCTCCGAATCGGTCATGTTCTCGACAAGCGCCTTGGTACGCGGGTCGCGTCCGAAGAAGTGGTCTCGGACATAGGCCCCGTCGTTGGCCTTGTAGGTCTGGTAGTCGCCGTCGGGGGTGGTGTTCATCAGGTTCACCAACGCGCCGTCGCGGTCGGCGTGCAGCAGCGCGTCCCACTCGCGGCCCCAGACCACCTTGATGACGTTCCAGCCGGCGCCGCGGAAGAACGACTCCAGCTCCTGGATGATCTTGCCGTTGCCGCGCACCGGCCCGTCGAGACGCTGCAGGTTGCAGTTGATGACGAAGGTCAAGTTGTCCAACGCCTCCAGCGCGGCGACGTGGGCCAGGCCGCGGCTCTCCGGCTCGTCCATCTCGCCGTCGCCGAGGAACGCCCACACGTGCTGGTCGGAGGTGTCCTTGATGCCACGGTCATGCAGGTAGTGGTTGAACCGGGCCTGATAGATCGCGTTCATCGGGCCCAGGCCCATCGACACCGTCGGAAACTCCCCGAAATCGGGCATCAGCCGCGGGTGCGGGTAGGACGGCAGGCCACCGCCGGGATGGCTGTGTTCCTGCCGGAAACCGTCGAGCTGGTCGGCGGACAGGCGGCCTTCTAGGAAGGCGCGTGCGTAGATGCCCGGAGAGGCGTGGCCCTGAATGAACACGTGGTCTCCACCGCCCGGATGCGATTTCCCGCGGAAGAAGTGGTTGAAGCCGACTTCATAGAGCGCCGCAGACGAGGCGTAGGTCGAAATGTGGCCGCCCACGCCGACTCCCGGACGCTGGGCGCGGTGCACCATGATCGCGGCGTTCCATCTGATCCACGCCCGGTAGCGGCGTTCGACATCCTCGTCGCCGGGGAACCAGGGCTCCAGTTCGGTCGGGATGGTGTTGACGTAGTCGGTCGACGTCAGCGCCGGGATCGCGACCCGCTGTTCACTGGCGCGTTCCAGCAGTCGCAGCATCAGATATCGCGCCCGCGACGGCCCCGAGCGCTCCAGTAGCTCGTCGAACGACTCCAGCCACTCGGCGGTCTCCTCGGGGTCGATGTCCGGCAGATAGGACGCCACACCTTCGCGGATTACCCGCACCCGATCGGGTTCGCTTGCGCCGGTTGGGTTTTTCGCCAGATCGTGGCGTACGAACTCGGTAGTCAACTCACTACTCCTTATGTGACGGTTCATCTGCTTTTGGCTGATGGCGCCGTCGGTCTTTGCCGTACCGGTCCTGGGGCCCGTTTGGCTCAATCCCTATCGTGCCGCACAGTCGATCGCGTTGCGTAGTCCCCATCCAAGCTGGCCCAAGCCGCGACCCGGTAACGTCACACGTTGTGCTGATCGGATGGCGGCCACCGCAGACCTGGGCGCGGGGGATCGGGTGCGCCGCCGCGATCTTGATCGCGGTCGTTGGGTGCACCAGCGTTACGGACGGCACCCCGACCGCCGACACCGAAATGGCCCCGGCGTATCGGGTATCGGTGTCCGCATCGGTCTCGGCGTCGGCCGCGACGTCGAGCATCCGGGAGTCGCAACGTCAGCAGTCGCTGACGACGCAGGCCGTGGTCCGCGCGTGTGAGTCGTTTGCCACCAGCAGCAAAGACGCCGTCGACAAGGTGAATGACTTTGTCGCCGCCTACAACCAGGGCCGCGACACCACACCCAGCGAGGGGCCTGCGATCGATACCCTCAACCACAGCGCCGATGTGGTCGGGGGCAGCAACGGTGGCCCCCTGTCCGAGGACCTGCACCACGCGCTCAACGCCTACGCCGACGCGGCACGCGGTCTGGCGAATACCATCCGCTCGCATGGCGGGATGGATGCGTTCAATCAGGGCGTCAATCAGTTCAACGACACTAAATCCGAAGCCGTGAAGCAGTGCCGAGCGGCGATATGAGTTGCTGGATGTGCGACGCTACTTGCTATGCGACGATAAATTCCATCTCGCGGCACGTTGGCGTTCGAGAAGCTTGAGGCTGAAAGGGAGGATCGCACGGTGGTGGCGGCGGATGACGCCCCGAGCTATGCCCGCAAAATGGGCATCCAACGGGGTCAGGTTGTCCAAGAGTGGGGTTGGGACGAGGACACCGACGACGATATCCGCGCCGACGTGGAGGACACGTGCGGTGGCGAGTTGCTCGACGAAGACACCGATGAAGTCATCGACGTCGTGCTGCTGTGGTGGCGCGACGGTGACGGCGATCTCGTCGACACCTTGATGGACGCGATCGCGCCGCTGGCCGACGATGGCGTGATCTGGGTGCTTACGCCCAAGACCGGCCGGCCAGGTCACGTGCTACCGGCTGAGATCGCGGAGTCAGCCCCCACCGCAGGGCTGATGCCGACGTCGTCGGTCAACCTGGGCGACTGGAGCGCGAGTCGGCTGGTGCAGCCCAAATCCCGGGCCGGGCGCCGTTGATGTTGACGGTCGGTTCTACCGCACCGAACTTCACGCTGCGCGACCAGAACCGACAGCCGGTCAGTCTCAGCGATTATCGCGGCGCCAAAAACGTGCTGCTGGTGTTCTTTCCGCTGGCGTTCACCGGAATCTGCGAGGGCGAGCTTGGTCAGTTGCGTGATCACCTGCCCGACTTCGACAACGACGACAGTGTGCCGCTGGCCATTTCGGTGGGACCATCGCCCACCCACAAGGTGTGGGCCACCGAAAGCGGTTTCCTGTTCCCGGTGCTCTCAGACTTTTGGCCGCATGGCGCTGTCAGCCAGGCCGATGGGGTATTCAACGACGACGCCGGCTACGCCAACCGCGGCACGTTTTTCATCGACCGGGCGGGGACGATCCGTTTCGCCGAGATGAAGCAGCCCGGCGAAGTCCGCGATCAGCGACTCTGGACCGACGCGCTGGCGGTGCTGAAGGGCTGAACCGTTGGTCGGCGTTTTGGGTGCCGAGTGGTCGGGACGGTATCTTTGCGCCGCACGGGCGCGTAGCTCAGTGGTAGAGCTCTGGTTTTACACACCAGCGGTCGGCGGTTCGATACCGTCCGCGCCCACCATGTCACGGCACCAGGAACCTAATCCTTGATGAAGTGGTACATCCGGTA
>NZ_JBATXN010000564.1:0-4960 GCF_049673265.1 Mycobacterium sp.
TCGCCGTCGGATGACGACCATGCTGCGTCGACGGTCCGATCCAGGCCTGTTGTTCATCTGCGTGGTCAAGTGCGCGATGCACTACCACCACTACACCATGGCCCGCCAGATGAGCGAACAACAGACGCTGGTCAACACGTTCTAGCGTTCTGGCGTTCTAGCGTTCTGCGGGGCGCGCTTCAGGGATATCACCAGACACTTGAGTCACTGGCTGAAGGGCTAGTTGCTTCTGCGATTTTGAATACGCATGTGATATCAGAGCCAGGGTGATATCGCATGTGCGTTCATTTCCAAAACCATGTGTGCCCCGACTTCTTGGTGCGTAGGTGGCCGGTGTGACCGCAACTAGCGCTTCAACATTCGCTCGAGGACCGGCAACACCGTGGCCTGGAATGGCGGAAGTGTCATGCGGCAACGGTAGCGCCGCGTAAAGTCCCGCACGTGAGCAAGCGGATCGTCCTGTGTTTTGACGGCACCGCCAACCAAGTCGGCGCGGGAAATCTCACCAACGTCGCCAAGCTATTCGAGATGCTGGAGAAGAACGATCCGGCCAGCCAGCTGACCTACTACGAGCCCGGTGTGGGCACACTGGCACCGGCTTCCGCGCACTCGGCGATCCATCGCACCCTGACGCTGCTAATCGAGCAGGCGTTCGGGGTGGGCCTGAAAGACAATGTCGCACAGGCATACCGGTATCTCATGCAGCATTGGCGCCCCGGCGACGCGGTCTACATCTTCGGGTTCAGCCGCGGCGCCTACACGGCGCGCGCGCTGGCGGGCATGCTGCTGCGGCCGGGACTGATGCGGCCCGGCTCGGAGAACCTGCTGCCGTATGCCGTCGAAAAATACGCCATCAACCGAGATTTCACGCAAAACGAGTTCGACCATTGGGCCGAGTTTGCCCGCGCGTTCTGCTGGCGCACCGAGAACGAGCCACTGTTTTCCACCGTGCGGCAAAACAGCCCGAATCAGGTGTGGCACTACGCGGTACCGGTGGCCTATCTCGGGTTGTGGGACACCGTCAAGGCGGCCGGCTTCCTGCGATTCGGCTCCCTGCGCTGGCCCTACACCCGGTCGCTGCCCAACGTCGCGCGCATCCGCCACGCCGTCTCGATCGACGAACGCCGTCGCCCCTATCGCGAATACCTCGTCGAACGCCACCCCGTCGGGCTCGAGGAGCGGTGGTTCGCCGGCGTGCACGCCGATGTGGGCGGCACGTTCATGCCCGATCACCGGCTCGCCACGATCGCGCTGAAGTGGGTCGTGGACGGCGTGGTCGGCGACCTGGCGATCGACGTGGACGCCTATCGCGAGCAGTGCGCGGTGACTGAGGACTTCGCCGATGCACCGATCCATGACAACGGCAAGTTGTGGTACCTCGTGGGGCGACGGGTCCGTCCGCTCGGCGCCGATGCGCTGGTGCATCCGAGCGTGCTGGTGCGCCGTCGCGACAACCCGGGTTACCTGCCGAACCTGACCGCCGAGCAGCAACAGCTCAGCGCTGACCCGACAGACTGGACCAATCTAGCGTTGTAAAGGAGCACCTGCCATGGCACTTGGTTCGCTGACCGAACTGGACCAGTACAAAGCCGCGCCGTTTCCGCCGGGCTACCCCGACACCACCCGCACGTTCTACAGCCCGGTCGACCAAGTGCACGAAGCGCTCAAGGCCCTGTTGACGTCGGCCAACAAGAGCATCGTGGTCGCGATGTACGGCTACGACGACCCAGAACTAAACTCGGTGCTTCAGTCCGCGCTGAACAACGAAAACATGTATGTGCAAATGAGTCTCGACTCCACTCAAGCCTCAGGAAAGGCCGAGCACGCCCTCCTGGCCCCGTGGCTCAACCAAAAAATCGGGAACAGCATCGCGATCGGCCACAGCGAGAAGTCGGCGATCATGCACTTGAAGATGGTGCTGATCGACGGAGTCGACGTCATCACCGGCTCAACGAACTGGTCCACCGGCGGAGAATCCAAGCAGGACAACCAACTCACCGTCATCCGCGACCCGTTGGTGTGCACGGAAGCCCGCTCCCGACTCGACATCATCCACGACGGCATGCTCAAGCAGATGGCCCAACAAGCGGCCAAGGCTCACTGACGGCTTCGACCCTGAGGTTACGCGGCCGGAAGCGGCAGTGTGCGGCAGGTCGCGCAGCTCAGCCGGCCGGCGCCAGCATGTCCTTCCACCCGTCGTCTCCTGTTTTGCTCGAATTGTCGACCGCGTACTTCACACCGTCGGGCCCTTCGAGCTCACCGCTCTGCGGGCTGTAGACGGCCGCGGGCGGCCCGCCGGGAACGTAGACGCAGGGATTGGGTTGTTGCCCATTGCATTGCACGGTGCCCGAGCCCGGCCGCTGCAACGGGTCGCTCTTCGGCGGCGGCGTCTGCCCGGCTGGCGGCAGCTTGTCGGCGGGCGCTGGGTTGAGGCCGGTGTTGACCGACGGCGCCGGTATCACGTGGCCGGGATCGACCGGCTGGTCGCATCGCGCGCCCGGTGCCGGGCAATTCCGGATCTGGTTGGGGTCGCCGTACCACGGGTTGGTGCCCAACGGAACGTACGGTTTGGGGTCGCGGCACTCCCGCGGCGTCGCGGCCCGCTTACCGGGGACATCGACACACGGAATGTTGCGAGCTCCGCGCACGACGTTAGCCGGATTGTCTTGCGGGACCTTGCAATACAGTCCGGACGGCAGCGGCGCCAGGCTGGTGTCCGCCGGAGATCGCCACTGAGGTGCCGGCAAGAAGCCGGTCATACACGGCGGTGGCTGGTTGATCGTCAGCGCGGTATCAAGCGATGCGTAACCGGGAAATGACACCGTCTCCGTCTGTCCTGCCGCAACGTTCTGCGGCAGGAATACCAGTATCTGCTCGACGCCCTTGTGGTAGCGCTTGAGCATCTCGAGCACGATCTCGAGATTGGCCAACGTCCGCGGAAGCGACTCACGGATCCCGCTGAACAGCGAGTTGACCTGATCGGCGGTCGGTGCCCCTTGAGTGAGGATGCTCTGCACATGCTGATCGTTTTGCGCAGACTGCGCGGCAAGCGTATTCAGGTGGTGCGACCAGCGTTTGATCGCTTCGCTCGAGTCGACCTGGCTGTCCAAGATCGGTGCGGAATTTTCAACAATGTCGTCGACCTCGGAGAGGTTGGTCTTGAAGTCACCGGCAATCGCCTGAGTCGCGTCGACCAGCCGCTGCAAGGCGGGCCCCAGCCCACCGACGGCTTGGGCTGTCTCGTCGAGCAACTTGCTGATCTTCTCCTTGGGCAGCACCGCCAGGCCACGGTTGGCGGCGTCCAGCGCCGGCCCGATGTCGGCGGGCACGCTGGCCTTGGTGATGGTCTGTCCCGGCGAGAAATATTTGCCCGGGTTGTCTCGCGACACCAGGTCCAGATACTGCTCGCCGACTGCCGACACCGAATGCACATTCGCCGAAGCATCGACGGGGATCTGGTACTGGTCCCCGATGCTCATCGTCGCCTGCACACCGGTCTCGGTGGGCTCGACGGCGGTGACCTTGCCGATGGTCTGACCGCGATAGGTCACGTTGGCCGTCTTGTACAAACCGCCCGAGGTGGGCAGGTCCGCTTTCAGCGTGTACTGTCCGATCCCCATCGCGGTGGGAACCCGTAAGTAATACCAGCCCAAGGCAATTGCCGTGACGAGAGTTATGACGCCGAACGTGATCAGCTGGCGCCAGACCAAGCGAGTTAACATTGCCGGTCCGCCCTTTCGACCAGCGGACCGCCGGGGGCGTCGTTCGGGTTTGGTGTGTACCGGACGTCCGGAATCATCGTTTGGGGATCGCGGCCGTACGACTGCTCGAGCGCACGCAGCGCTCCGGAGAATCCGGTCCCGGTGAGCACCGCGTTGTCGACGGAGCTCATGGTCAGGTCAACCGTCAGCGACAGGTTGAAATAGTCACCGCGGAAGGACTTCGGCACCGCGTCGATATCGAACGGCTGGACGAGGATCAGCTTGAGTGCCTGGATCAAATACGGTGAGGCACGGCCGAGTTCCCGCAACGGGCACTGCAGCGACAACATGTCCTGATGGAGGTTGCTCCGTGAGGGGGCCAGGTATTTGTTGGCAACCTGGCCGAGCCGTCCCGTCGCGTCGACAGCGTTGATGAACAGGTTCTGTTTGTCGGCGAAATGCTTGATCAGCGGATTGAATTCGGTGAACACCCGATCGAGAACGTCCGCGCGGGAAGCCGCGTACGCCAACAGCCCATTGGTGGAATCGATGGCTCGGTTGATGTCATCGGCTTGCTCGTCGAGCCGGGCGGTGAAGGTGTCCAGCTTGCCGAGGAACGCCCGGATCTGGTCGGCTCGCCCGTTGACGATGTTGTAGACCTCGTTCTGCAACGTTTCGACATTCGGGATACCGCCTCCGCGCAGGATCAGGGCGAGGCTGGCCAACGTCTGCTCGGTCGTGGGGTAGCCCGACGCGTTCTTCAGTGGGATGGTGTCGCCGTTTTTCAGCGGCTCCGGCGACGGGTCGAGCGGCGCGGCCAGCTCGATATGCTGCGAACCCAGCAGGCTGGTCTGCCCGATCTTCGCGGTGGCGTTCTTGGGCAGCTTGACGCTCTTGTTCAGGCTCAGCGTCAGCGTGGGGACCCAGTTCTTCAGGCTGACCGCGCGGACCGTGCCGACGAAGACATCGGCCACCCGCACCCGGCTGTTATCGTTGAGCGCCAACGTGTCTGGCATCTGGACGTAGATGGTGTAGGAGCCGGCTCCGGTGCCCGGGCCGCCGGGCATGGGCACATTTGCGATTCCGTGCCAGCTCGCGCATGACGTCAGCGTGATAGCGGCCGCCAGGAGGGCCAGGCCCGGTCTGCACCGGCGGACGACCCGCTTCATGAGCCGCCTCCTGTCGACACGGCCGCCTCGGCGGGCAGCGGGGGTGCGGGCGGCGCGGGTGTCGGCGCCACCGGCCCCGGGACCACCTCG
>NZ_JBATXN010000565.1:0-2880 GCF_049673265.1 Mycobacterium sp.
GTGGTGGAGGCTGCCTCACCGCCTGCTGGGCCGGCCGCCCGCGACGCCCGCCGTCGGGCGCGCGGCGTCGCCATTTCTGTCTCCGTCACAACTGCCTCGGATCGCGCATCAGGTCCACCCAGTTCTCGGCTCTGCCGGGCGCGAAGATACCAGTGCCTCCGCCCGGGTCCTGAAAAGCTCCCGTGTTTGGGTCGTAGGTGGTGTACGCCGCACCGCTAGCCTGCGGCACCGGGCCGGGCGGCGGGCCCCACGGCTTTTCGGGCGGCGGGTATGGCGCTGGGGGTGAGAGGCCTTCCGGTGGTGGCGGCGCGGGAACCGCCTTGGGGAACGGGATCGCCGGCGGCTGCGGCGGGTACGGCGCGGGCGGTATCCACGCCTGCCGGCCATCGGTCCCACCGGTGTTGGGCGGCGGCGGCGTCGGGAACGGCTGGTTAGGCGCCGGACCGGGTCCGGGGACTTGTCCCGGCGGGACCGCGTCCGGAGGATACGGTGTGCCCGGATCGGGGTCGGCTCCTGGCGGGATGAACGGATACTTGTTGGGCGGCAAAATGTTCAGCCCGTTCGTTACCGGGGTGCCGTACGGAATCGGCGGACCGCGCCACGGGTTGGTACCGGTCGGCACATATCCCTTTGGATCGCGGCAAAGCGCAACGGTCGGTGCCCGTTTGCCCGGGAACTCCTGGCACGGGTAGTTGCGCGCACCACGCACCGTCGACGGATCGTTCTGCGCGGTCTTGCAATAACTGTCGGTCGGAAGCTCGCGCACCGTCTCGTCCGCAGGCGTTCGGATCATCGGCGGCGGAACGAAGCCGACGTTGCACGGCGGCGGGTCGATGTTGATCTTGAAGTCAAGCTTGGCGCCCTCGTCCTGCGGTTCACCGTTAGCCGCGGTGATGATCGCGGCGAATAGCGCCGGCAACACCACCAATAGCTGCTCGATCGACTTGTGATAGATGACACCAACCCGGCCGAGGTTCGCCAGATTGGCTGCCAACATAGGAAACGTCGGACGGATACCGGAGAACGCCGTATTGGCCTGATCGGCAACAGGCGGGATCACAGTTAGCAGCTCTCGCACCTGCGGGTCAGCTTGGCGCACTTCGGAAGTGAACCTTGCCAGCCCGTCGGACAGCGACTTGATGTCCTCGCCGGATCGGATCTGGGCTTGCAGGAACGGCCCCACCTGTTCGATCAGCTGCGAGGTCTGCGGATAAGTTGCGTTGGCCTCGTCCACTAGCAGCCGGGACGATTCGATCAACCTGGCCAGCTGTGGACCGGAACCGTTGAATGCGGTGAAGGTTTCATGCAACAGCTCGCGCAGCCGCGTGTCGGCAACACTGTTGACCAACGTCTCCGACTGGTGCAACAGGGACGCGATTTCCAGACCGATCCGGGTGTTGTCTCGAACGATGGGAGAACCGTTGTGCAGCTTGGTCGTAGCCGGATGGTCCGGTGGCACCAGGTCGACGTACTGCTCGCCGATGGCCGACACGCTTTTCACGGTCGCGGTAACGTTCGACGGCACCCTGGTGCCGCTGTTCAGCCGCATGACCACGTCGACGCCGTGCGGGTTAAGCCCCACCGACTCCACCCGGCCGACCGCAACACCGCGGTAGGTGACGTTCGCGTTCCGGTACAGACCGCCGCCGGCCACGAAGTCCGCTGTCACCTGATAGGTACCCAGGCCGAACGTGGCCGGCAGCCGCAAATAGAAGATCGCCATGATGGCAACGGTGATCACCGTGACCACCCCGAAGATGGCCAGTTGAGCTTTGGTCAGGCGGTCCAGCATTAGTGGTCTCCTGCCGGCGTGCCGGGAGGGATCTTGAACGGGTCGGCGGCCTGTCCCGACAAGTTGGCCTCTTCCCCGATCAGGAAATCTGGCGGGTTCAGGATGTCCTTCATGTGCAGCATGTTCGGGTCGAGCGGCCACGATGTGGTGAAGAATGTCTCGCCGAGCCGCCGCACGGTGAGGTCAAACGTTGTGAATACGTTGAGGTAATCACCACGCACGGCTTGCTTGATGCCGAAATTGGGGAACGGGAACGTCAGCAGTATCTGCAGCGACGTAATGAAGTTTTTTCGGTTGTCAGCCAGCGCCTTGGTGGCCGAGTAGAGGCTTTTCAGGTCCTCGGCGAAATCAACCTTGGTTTGCGAAAGCACATGCGACGCAACCGTCGCCACCTTCTTGAGTGCAGCGAACGCCTCGATGATCTTGTCGCGATTCTTGTTGAGCACCAGCAGCGCGCCCGGCAGCGATTCCAACGCCCGCCCGAGACTGTCTTTGTTGTTCGCCAGGATCGTCGAGAACCGGTCCAGTCCGTCGATGGCAGCGATGATGTCGTCGACTTGCTTGTTCAACCCGGCTGTCAGCTCGGCCAGACGTGGCACCAGATTGGTGAACTGGCTCTCGCGGCCTGCCAGTGCCTGATAGCTCTCATCGGTGATCTCTTGCAGCGCACCAAGATTACCCTTGTTGACCACCACGCCCAGCGCCGAGAGCACCTCCTCGGTGGTGGGATAGCGACTGGTACGAGACTCCTGGATGGTCGAGCCATCGACCAGCCGGCCCACCGGTGGCTGGTTTTTCGGGGCGACCAGCGCCACGTGCTGAGAGCCCAGCAGCGAGGTCTGTGCAACGTTGGCGGTCGAGTTGGCAGGCAACACTACGTTTCGGTCCAGCGCCAACTTGACTGCGGCAGAGAAACTTCCGTCCGGGTGCTGCACCGCGTCGATTCCGGAGACACTGCCGACGGTGACGTCGTCGACCATGACCGGTGAGTTCTGCGGCAGTGTGGCCACATCGGGCAAGTCGACGGTGATCGAGTAGGAACCGGCGCCATGACCGGCGGTACCCGGGAGCGCGATGGAGTTCAAACC
>NZ_JBATXN010000566.1:0-6644 GCF_049673265.1 Mycobacterium sp.
CTGCCGCGCGGGTCAACTGGGAACACGCCGGGTGGGGTGATGTGGCACAGGGGATGGTCGCGGTGACATCGGTGATGCGAGCCCACCAGATCCTGCTCGCCCGTGTCGAGAGTGCGCTGCGTCCTTACGATCTGAGCTTCTCCAGGTTCGAACTGCTGCGGCTGCTGGCATTCAGCCGCAGCGGCGCGTTGCCGATCACCAAGGCATCCGACCGGCTGCAGGTACACGTCACCAGCGTCACCCACGCCATTCGACGGCTGGAAGCCAATGGCCTGGTGCAGCGCGTCCCGCACCCCACCGACGGGCGAACGACGCTGGTGCAGATTACCGACCTGGGCCGCTCGACCGTCGAGGACGCCACTGTCACGCTCAACGAGCAGGTGTTCTGCGATATCGGAATATCCGAGGGTGAATCGCAGGCGCTGGTGTCGTCGATCGAGACGCTGCGGCACAACGCCGGCGACTTCTAGTCGATCGTCGAGGGCACCGGAATCGTGGCGGTGACCGCCGTCCCGGCGCCGGGCCGCGACCGGATGTTCAATCGTCCGCCGACCAGCTCGGCGCGTTCGGCCATCGACAGCACGCCGTAGCCGCCCATCTCGTCGCTGCCCAATGGATTCTCGAAAGTGTCGAAACCTATTCCGTTGTCGACGATTTCAAGTCGTGCGGT
The DNA here is from genome assembly GCF_049673265.1 of Mycobacterium sp. Taxonomy (GTDB): domain Bacteria; phylum Actinomycetota; class Actinomycetes; order Mycobacteriales; family Mycobacteriaceae; genus Mycobacterium. The sequence goes on from NZ_JBATXN010000566.1 coordinate 671, forward strand.
CTCGTCGTCAACCGCGAAACGCAGCCGAGCCACCGACGCATTGGCATGTTTGACGATGTTTTGCAGGCCTTCCTGCGCGATGCGGTAGAGCGCGACTTCGATGTGCTCGGGCAGCCGGACGTCGGCCAGCTCGAGTTCGGTGTCCAGGTGCGGTAGCGAGCGGGCCAGGCTGGCCAGCCCGCCCGCCAAGCCCAAGTCGTCGAGAACCGGCGGGCGCAGTCCGCTGATCGCCGCCCGCGCTTCGCCCAGCGTCAACCCGACCAGTTCACGGGCCTCGCCGAGCTGACGGGACGCTTCGGTGGGATCGTCGCCGACAGCCCGCGCCGCTGCGTCGAGTCGATAGGACAGCGTGATCAGGCGTTGCGAGATGCCGTCGTGTATGTCGCCGGCTACCCGGCGGCGCTCTATTTCCTGAGCCTCGATCACCTGCTCGACGAACAGCTCGTGTGCCCGCTCCCTGGCTACCAGCTGCCGGTGCAGCCGGGCCTGGTGCATAGCCCCGGCGATCAGCCGGCCGATCACTCGCAAGAGTTCGACGTCGCCGTCGGTGAATTCGCGGCGCGCGACCGTGTGTACGTTGAGCACGCCGACCAGGCCGCCCGGGTCGGTTTCCATCGGCATGGACACCATCGAGGTGAAGTCGCGTCCGCGCAGCGATTGGATCGGCAAGTAGCGTGGGTCGGCTTCCTTGTCGTGGATGATCACGACGGGCTCACGGTGCTTGGCCACCCAACCGGAAATGCCGGATCCCAACGGCAGCCGAATCTTTCCCACCTGCCCGTCGAAAGGTGGTGTCGCACCTGCCAGTGTCAGCGAGCGGTCGGTGTCGTCGAGCACATGCACGAAGCACACGTCGGTTCCGGTGGCCGCGGTGATCATCCGCGCCGCCGCCGCCGCCAGCGGTTCGACCCCGGGGCCGGTCGAGGCGGCCTGGATGAGCTCGCGCAGCAACGCGAGTTCGCGGTCGGTGTCGACAAGACCGCGTACTGCATTCGAGCCGCGGCCACTGTTATCGGGTTGCCGTGCGGTCACTGGTAAATGCCTTCGCGCAATGCGGTGGCCACCGCGCCGGTACGGTCGCTGACGCCGAGCTTGCGGTAGATCGACCGCAGGTGGCTCTTGACTGTTTCCTCGCCGATGACGAGTTTGCCGGCGATGCCGCGGTTGGACAACCCGTTGACCATGTAGGACAGGATTTCGCTTTCGCGTTGTGTCAACCCCTGCCGGGCGCCCGGCCAGAATTCGTCACGTTGCATGCGCGCCGCGGTGTCGGCCGCGCGGGCCGCCATGCCGGGATCGATCACGGTTTCCCCGCTGTGCACTAGTTCCAGCTGGCGCACCAGATCGTCGCTGTTGATGCTTTTCAGCAGATAGCCGCTCGCGCCCACCCGCAGAGCCTGGAACAGGTACTGCTCGTCGTCGTAGACCGACAACATCACGACCCGGCGGGCAGGATCGTGTTCCCGTAGCACCTTGCACAGGTCTAGCCCGCTGAAGCCCTGCATGCGCACATCGCACAGCACGACATCGGGCTGCAGCTCGTCGACCACGCCGACAGCCCGGTCGGCGCCCACTGCCTGCCCGACCACCTGCACCCGGTCCTTGAACGCCGCCAGCATCGCCTTGAGCCCCTCGATGACCATCTCGTGGTCATCGACGAGAACAAGACGCACCGGAGCCGTCATGGCATCACCCTAATTCGTCATGCCAATCCCCCTAATGGGGGAGGTTGGGCGCGTCGGTTCCGGGCAACCTGGTGGCGTGCGCGCCATGGGTCAGACTCGTCCAGCCCGGACGTTTTGGTGGGATCGGGAACCTCCGGTCGACGCCGATATTCTGCGCGCGGTGATCTTCGACGCCGATTCCGCGCTGGCGGATATCGAACGCGATGGTGACGTGGCGGCCAGAGACGGTCTGATCGACTTGGTGATGAGCCTGTTCGTCGCGGGTATCTGGGTGGGCGTGGTGAGCACTCGGCCACGTGAGTGGGTCGAGACGTTGGTGCGAGACTTGATTGGCGACGGCCTGGTCGAGACGATCGTGACCGTCGACGACTTATCCGACGCCGAAGCCGGGCCTGCGTGTGAAGCCGAGCTGTACCGTCTGGCGTTGTGGGAGATGGGAATAACGCACCGCGGTGCGCTCGCGGTGACAGGGTCGGGGCGCGGGTGGCGCGCCGCGGTTGTCGCCGAATTGCCTACCGTAGTCGTCGTCAGCGGTTACGACGGCGCGGATACGCTGCGCGCAGCCGGCTGCAGGCAGGCGCACCGGCGCTGGTGGATTACCGGGCGTTCCGCTTAATTGCCGCGGAGCAGTTCGATGACGGCGCTGAAATCCTTGTCGGCGTTGGCCGCTGCGAATTTGGCATAGATCTCGGCAGCGTGGCTGCCCAACGGCGCCGCCGAACCGGTTGAGCTGACGGCGTCCATCGCCAAACCCAGGTCCTTGTTCATCAGCGCGGTTGCGAAACCAGGTGTGAAGTCGTGGTTGGCCGGCGATGTCGGCACCGGGCCTGGCACTGGGCAATTGGTGTGCACCGCCCAACAATTGCCGGTCGCGCCGGTGATGACGTCGAACAACGACTGGGCCGACAGGCCAAGCTTCTCGGCGAGCACGAACGCCTCGCCGATCGCGATCTGCTGCACGGCAAGCACCATGTTGTTGCACACTTTGGCGGCCTGGCCGGCGCCGGCCGCTCCGCAATGAATGATCTTGCCCGCCATCGGCTCCAAAATCGGATGCGCGCGACGCACCACCTCCGAATCGCCGCCCACCATGAACGCCAGCGTGCCCGCGACCGCGCCTTTGACCCCGCCAGAAACGGGCGCGTCGAGCTGGGCCAACCCGTGGGAGCCCGCCGATGCGTGGACTTCACGGGCGTCATCGACGGAAATCGTTGAGCTGTCAATGAACAGCGCCCCGGCCTTGGCCGAGGGCAGGATTTCGGCGTAGCAGCGCTTCACCGCATCGCCGTGCGGCAGCATCGTGATGACGACGTCAGCGCCGGCCACCGCCGCGGGCGCGCTGTCGGACACCACGACACCGTTGTCGGCGGCGGCGGCGGCCGCGGCCGACACCGGGTCAAAGCCCTGCACGGTGTAGCCGGCGCCCACCAGGTTCCTCGACATCGGACCGCCCATGTGGCCCAACCCTAAAAACGCGACCGTCAAGGACTGTGCCATTGCTCTCGCCTTTCCTACGCGCTGGTGCGGACCCGTGCGGCCTCGGCGCGGCCGATGACCACCCGCATGATTTCGTTGGTTCCCTCCAGGATGCGGTGCACTCGCAGATCGCGCACGATCTTCTCCAAACCGTACTCCCGCAGATACCCGTAGCCGCCATGCAACTGCAGGGCCTGGTCCGCGACGTCGTAGCACGCGTCGGTGACGTAACGCTTCGCCATCGCGCACAGCGCGACTTTGTCGTCGGCGTCGGCATCGAGCGCACTTGCCGCGCGCCACAACAACATTCGCGACGATTCCAGCGCGGTGGCCATATCGGCCAAGCTGAACCGGATAGTGGGCTCGTCGAGCAGCGGAGCGCCGAAGGCCTGCCGGTGGGAGAGATATTCCGCCGATTTGTCGAAGGCGGCCTGCGCCCCACCGAGCGAGCACGCCGCGATGTTGATCCGGCCGCCGTTGAGGCCGTTCATCGCGATGGAAAAGCCCGCACCTTCACCGTCCGCACCACCCAGCATCGCGTCGGCGGGCACCCGCACATCCTCGAAAATCACCTGCGCGGTCGGCTGGGCGTTCCAACCCATCTTCTCCTCGTGCGCACCGAAACTCAGCCCTGGGCCGCCCTTTTCGACGATGAAAGCCGATATTCCGCGCGGACCGTCTCCGCCGGTGCGGGCCATCACCACATAGACATCCGAGGCCCCCGCCCCGGAGATGAACTGTTTGACGCCGTTGAGCACATAGTCCCCACCCTGCTCGACGGCCCGGGTGCTCAATGCGCCGGCATCCGAGCCTGCGCCAGGCTCGGTCAGGCAGTAACTGGCAATGACATCCATCGAGGCCAGCCGTGGCACCCAAGCCTTGCGCTGCTCCTCGGTGCCGAAGGCGTCAATCATCCACGCGCACATGTTGTGGATCGACAGAAACGCCGCGGTGGTCGGGCAGGCCATCGCCAGCTGCTCGAAGATTCGCACGCCGTCCAGGCGGCGCAGCGCACTGCCGCCCACATCGTCGCGGCAGTAGATCGCCGCCATGCCGAGCCCGGCCGCCTCGCGCAGTTCATCGGTCGGGAAGTGATGCGTCGCATCCCATTCCAGGGCATACGGAGCCAGGCGTTTGGCCGCGAATGCGGCCGCGGTCTCGGTGATCACCCGCTCATCGTCGTCAAGAGAGAAGAACTGCATCGGCAGGCTAATTCATTGTCGGGATGACGAATTCGGCGCCATCCTTAATGCCGGACGGCCAGCGCGACGTCACCGTCTTGACTTTGGTATAGAACTGGATCGATGCCGGGCCGTGCTGGTTGAGGTCGCCGAAGCCGGAACGCTTCCAGCCGCCAAAGGTGTGGTACGCCACCGGAACCGGGATCGGCACATTGACGCCGACCATGCCGACCTGCACCCGGGAGACGAAATCCCGCGCGGTGTCGCCGTCGCGGGTGAAGACCGCCACCCCGTTGCCGTACTCATGCTCCGAGGGCAGTCGCAGCGCCTCTTCGTAGTCATGCGCGCGCACGATGCACAACACCGGACCGAAGATTTCGTCGGTGTAGATCGACATGTCCGCGGTGACGTGGTCGAACAGAGTGGGGCCGATGAAGAAACCGCTCTCGAGGTTTGCGTCACCGTAGGCCAGGTCATCGCTGGTGCGTTCGCGGCCGTCGACCACGATGTCGGCGCCGGCGGCCACACCCTGGCCGATGTAGTCACGCACCCGGGCCAGGGCGGCCTCGGTGACCAACGGGCCGTAGTCGGCTTTGGGGTCCAGACTGTGCCCGACCCGCAGGTTGTTGATCCGCTCAACCAGCCTGGCGCGCAGTCGGTCCGCGGTCTGCTCGCCGACTGGCACCGCGACGGAAATCGCCATGCACCGCTCCCCGGCGCTGCCGTAGCCCGCGCCGATCAGCGCGTCGACGGCCTGATCCAGGTCGGCGTCGGGCATCACGATCATGTGGTTTTTCGCCCCGCCGAAGCACTGCGCACGCTTGCCGGTCCCCGTCGCCGTCGAATAGATGTACTGGGCGATATCCGAGCTGCCGACAAAGCCGACCGCGGCGATGTCCGGGTGAGTCAGGATCGCGTCAACGGCTTCCTTGTCGCCGTGCACGACCTGAAATGCGCCGGGCGGTAGACCCGCCTCGATGAAGAGCTCGGCCAGCCGCACCGGCACCGACGGGTCTCGTTCAGAAGGCTTGAGCACAAACGCATTTCCGCATGCCAGGGCCGGACCGGCTTTCCACAACGGAATCATTGCGGGGAAGTTGAACGGGGTAATTCCGGCGACCACTCCCAACGGCTGGCGCAACGAGTACACGTCGATGCCCGGACCCGCGCCCTCGCTGTATTCGCCCTTGAGCAGATGCGGGATGCCGATACAAAACTCGATCACCTCGATGCCGCGCTGAATGTCACCGCGGGAATCGGCCAGCGTCTTGCCGTGCTCCAACGACAGCATTTCGGCGATTTCGTCGACATGCTCGTTGACCAACTCGATGAAGCGCATCATGACCCGTGCCCGGCGCTGCGGATTGAACGCTGCCCACTCCTTTTGCGCCCGGGCCGCCGATGCCACGGCCGCGTCGACCTCGCTCTTGCTGCCCATCGGTACCAGCGACTGCACCTGGCCGGTATTGGGGTCGAACACCTCGGCGGTGCGACCAGACTGCCCGGCGGTGCGCTTGCCATCGATGAAATGGGTGATCTGTGCGGTCATGGGTGTCCTCGATACACGAAGAAAAGTAGGTTACTAGGACATCCTAGTAACTGGCCCGACGCGGTGGCAAGTCGGGTACACGG
>NZ_JBATXN010000567.1:0-2732 GCF_049673265.1 Mycobacterium sp.
AAGCAGGACGCTGGTCTCCAACGTCGCGCGGTCCCGGCCGACCTCGTCGCATCGTTTGGCTAATGCGTCGAGCTTGCCCGGCAGCTCGTCGAATCCGGCCATGACGTTGAGGTGGTCGGCATAGCGCGCGGCGATGGAAAAGGTCTTCTTCTCGCCGCCGCCACCGATGAGCATCGGAATGCGGTCGCGGTAACGCGGTTCGGCAAACGCCGATTCGGTGGTGTACCAGTCTCCGGAGAACGTCGATCGTTCGCCCTTGATCATCGGGTCGAGAATTTGCAGCGCCTCCTCGAGCCGATTGAAGCGCTCGGTGAAGGTGCCGAATTTGAAACCGAGTTGGCGATGCTCGAGCTCGAACCACCCGGCTCCGATGCCGAGGATCGCACGGCCTGCGCTGACCACGTCCAGTGTGGTGATGGCCTTGGCCAGCAGGGTCGGGTTGCGGTAGGTGTTGCCGGTTACCAACGCCCCCAACTGAACTCGTTCGGTCGCCGTCGCCAACGCGCCGAGGGCGGTGTAGGCCTCGAGCATCGGCTGATCGGGCGAGCCCAGCATCGGCAGTTGGTAGAAGTGGTCCATCACGAAAACCGAATCGAATCCCGCCGATTCGGCCTCGCGCGCTTGCGCGATAACAGTGGGGAAGAGTTGCTCGACGCCGGTGCCGTAGGAAAAGTTGGGAATTTGCAAGCCAAGTCGGATAGTCACGCGGTCTACCCTAATGACACTCCGCCAGCGACGGAGGTCCCAAAGTGAATGGTTCGCGCTAGGCGAATTGCGTCAGCGCGCCGTGGCTGACATGCAGAAGCTGTCCGGTGATGTGTCGGGCAGCGGGACTCGTCAGGAAGAGCGCCAACCGCGCGACCTCGTCGGCAACGGCCGGTGGAGTGCTGGACAGTCCTTCGTACCCGGCCTGCGCGCCGCGCCCGGCGGCGACGCCGTTGACCGTGATCCCGCGGGTGCCGAACGCCGTCGCCTGGCCTGAGACCCAATTCGACAGCGCCGCCTTGATCGCGGCCTCAGCGCTTCCCGCGCGGGGATTCTCCGCTACGACGCTGATGATCGACCCGCCGGAGCGCAGGTGGTCAGCCACAGTGTCGACTGTCAGCACCGCCGACAGCACGGTGGCATCCAGGGAATTACGCCATGCGGCGGCCAGATCCGACAGCGAGTACGCGCGCGGGTCACCCGGGTTCCAGCGCGGCGCCGGGATGTTGACGATGACGTCCAGGTGATGCGGGAACAACCCACGCGCCTCCGCGAGGCTGACCGGGTCGGTGGTGTCGCAGACAATCGCGTCCACTTCGAGTTCCTTGGCGACCACCTCGAGGTCGTCTCGACGTGCCCCGGCCAGCGTGATCGTATGACCAGCGTCGCGGAACCCTTCAGCAACGACCCGACCTAGTTCGGTATCGCCTCCGGTGACCAGCACATCCACCGCTATGACCTCCTTGTATTCAACACTGAATCCAGGTGAGGGCCGACTGTCGGCACTTGCGGCTTCCGCCTGGAGCAACGGTCATTCGATGCTTCGATGGTGGCACACCGCAACGCCCGTTCCTGGGATTTCAGAGCGTGTATGGCGTCAATCTTCGTTCATGTTACTGGACAGTAGCTAGAGATGAAACTTTGAATCCGGCACGACGTGGTCACCGTTTGGACAACGCTTGGCACCATGACGTTCCGGCTGACGACGGTACGGACGCTGGTTGGCGCCTCGATGTGTCTGGTGCTGGCGACGAATCTGTCGTGCGGTGCGAAGGCGCCGCCGGCATCGCAGTCTGCGTCGCAGGGCCTACCGTCGGCTCAATCGATCATGGTGTTCGCCGCGGCTTCGCTAAAGCCCACGTTCACCGTGCTCGCCGGCAAGTTCCAGACCGACAATCCCGGCAGCACTGTGAATTTCGACTTCGCGGTCTCGTCGGAGCTGGCCACTCGGTTGACCTCGGGTGCCCCCGCCGACATCTTCGCCTCGAGCGACAGCGCGCAAATGGACACCGTGGCCAAGGCAGGCTTGACGGAGACCGATCCCGTCAATTTCGCGTCCAACACATTGGTGATCGTCACGGCGCCAGGCGATCCCAAGCAGATCCATTCCTTCGCCGACCTCGCCAATCCCAGCCTCAAGGTCGTGGTGTGCCGAGAGCCGGTGCCCTGCGCAGCATTGACCCAGCGCATCGAGGACAAGACCGGCGTTCACTTCGATCCGATCAGTGAAGAACCGACCGTTTCCGACGTCTTGGCCAGAGTCACCAGCGGCACCGCGGACGCCGGGCTGGTCTACGTCACCGACGCACACAAGGCGGGCGACAAGGTGAACACGGTCAATTTTGCCGAGGCTGCTGACACGGCCAACATGTATCCGATCGCCGTCCTCAAACATGCATCCCAGCCCGCGCTGGCGCAGAAGTTCATCGACCTGGTGACCGGACCAACGGGCCAAAAGGTGCTGAACCAAGCCGGCTTCGCCGGCCCGTGATGACGCGCCCGGCACCGATCGGGATCTGCGGTTACGCGCGTTCTCCGACGAGGCCCGCTGATCTGCGTTGATGCGTCCGATTGCGGGCCAACAGTCGGCGGCAAATCAATAACATCCTCACCATTACGACCTTGCCCCGCAGGGGTAACACGGTAGGTTTTTGCTCATGGACGACGCAACCTCGACACGGCCCAAACGCCGCTGGACGACGCTGACGATCGCCGCGATAAGCGGCGCCGGAGCCATCGCGCTCGCG
>NZ_JBATXN010000568.1:0-1645 GCF_049673265.1 Mycobacterium sp.
CGGCTAGCCGCACCGCCGAGACCGAGGGTGCGGCTAGCCGCACCCTCGACGCCAACGCAAGCCAAGCCCTAGGCCGGGGTCAGCTCCACGCCGGACAGCACGACCGCATCTTCACGCGAAGGCGCGCTTACGTTGGCCAGCAATCTGCCGTCCTCTTTCCAGACGGCGGCCTTCAGCGTCTCGCCGGGGTAGGCCACCCCCGTAAAACGGGCGCCGTACGACGCGACGGCGGCGACATCGGCGTCGAGTAACGCGTCGACCAGCGCCTTGCACGTCATGCCGTAGGTGCACAGCCCATGCAGGATGGGCCGCGGAAACCCTGCGGCAGCGGCGAATTCGGGATCGGAGTGCAGCGGGTTGCGATCGCCGCAGAGCCGGTACAGCAGTGCCTGCTGCGGCGATACCACGATGTCGAGTTCGAGATCCGGCGACCGGTCGGGTGCGCTTGCAGACGTCGACGCACCTCGCTCGCCGCCGAACCCGCCTTCGCCGCGGGCGAAGATCGACCGTCGCTGGGTCCATAGCAGCGTCCCGTCCGGCGCGGTCGCTCGCGTCTCGGACCAGATAACCGCGGCCTTGCCCTTGTCCCAGATGTCGGTGAACCGGGTGATGGCTTTCGCCGAGCCGGACGGTGGCAGCGGCGCCGGTGCGGTCACCTGCTCACTGGCGTGCAAAACCTTGCTCAGCTCAATGTCGATGCCGGGAAACTGTACGGTCGGCGGCTTGGTGGCGTGAAAGGTGGCGGCGACGTTGCCGAATGTCGGCAATACCTGCGGGGTGTCGTCGACCAAATAGCGCAGCTCACGCGGATCCATCGGGTCGGCGCCGGCGCCCAATCCCAGATGGTAGAGCTGCACATCGCTGCTGCTCCACGAGAATTCGATCGGATCGAGCTCGGCGGCCAGTGCGACGTCCGGATTAATGGGCATATCTAGGACCGTCCTGCTGGTGATTGAGAAATGTGCAGAGCTGCCAAGTAGCCGAAGGTCATCGCGGGGCCGATGGTGCCGCCGGGGCCCGGATAGGTATGTCCCATCACCGGTGAACTCACATTGCCTGCCGCGTACAAGCCTTCGATAATGCTGCCGTCGTCGCGCAGTGCCCGGCCGTACTTGTCGGTGCGGATGCCACCCTTGGTGCCCAGATCGCCGGGCACCATCTTCGCGGCGTAATACGGCGAGTGGCTGATCTCGCCGAGGTTGGGGTTCGGTTTGTTGGTCGGGTCGCCGTAGTACCTGTCGTAGGCGCTCTCGCCGCGGTGGTAGTCGGTGTCTACGCCTGAGCGGGCAAAGCCGTTGAAGCGCTCGACTGTCGTCTTGAATTCGTCGACGGGTAGCCCGGCCTTGCTGGCCAGCTCATCGAGCGTGTCGGCCTGGACGATCACGCCGGATTCCAGCCATTTGCGCGGAATACGTTGTCCTGGCTGCAATCCGGCGAAGATGTAGCGGTTGCGGTACTGCTGGTCGAATACCAGCCACGCGGGAATGTTCTCGCCTGGACCGGGACCTTGCCCGTACTCGCCGCCGTACATGTGGTGGCAGGCCTCGACGTAGGGCATGGATTCGTTCATGAATCGCTGGCCGGACATGTTGACGATGATGGAGCCGGGCGAGTTGCGCTCCGACAATGCGAACCACGGCGCGCC
>NZ_JBATXN010000569.1:0-16735 GCF_049673265.1 Mycobacterium sp.
CACCAGCACCGAGGCCTCGCCCGCCGCGGGCACTGCCCGGACCTCACCGCGGATCACCAGCGCGTCACCCTGGCGGGTCGCCGTCATCGCGCAGCAGTCTTTCGCGTAGGCGGCGATAGCCGCGCCGGACGCTAGCTCGGCGAGCACCTTGGCGTCGGGGTCGTGCGCGGAGATCAGCGCGCTGGCAATCGCTGACGGCACGAACGGGCCGGGCACCGCCCCGTAACCGAATTCGGCGAGCACCACGGCAAGCTCGAGGATGCCGAAACCCTGGCCGCCAACCGATTCGGCCAGGTGCACACCCTGCAGGCCTTGTTCGGCCGCGGCCCGCCAGTACGGGGGTGGGTTATCGATCGGTGTTTCCAGCGCGGCGTGCAGCACCTCCGACGGCGCGACTCGCGCCACCAGGGATCGCACCGAATCGGCCAGGTCTTGATGCTCGGGAGTTATCGCGATCGGCATTGGTCGCCTTCCGTTGGGACTTACCCCAATCTAATAACCGGTCGGTTGGTTGACCACATCGGCTAGCTGCTTGCCGTCCCGCAGTCGGCGGCAGTTGGCGACGGCCTCGACGAGATAGCGCCGCATGGTGTCGACGGTGTACCAGGTGACATGCGGTGTGAGCACGACGTTGTCCAAGCTGAGCAACGGGTTGTCCGGCGGCACCGGTTCGACGTCGAAGACGTCCAGGCCGGCGCCGGCCAGCCGACCGTCGCACAGCGCGTCGACCAGCGCGGCTTCGTCGACGATCGCTCCGCGTGAGGTGTTGATCAGCACCGCACCGGGCTTCATGCCCGCCAGGGCGGCGCGGTCCAGCAGGGCACCGGTGTCGTTGGTCAACGGCAGGTGCAGCGACACGATGTCGCTGGCGGCCAGCAGCTCAGGCAGCGGCCGCCAGCCCGGCAACCCGTCGTCGCGGGTACTGGTGTGCAGCACCGTGGCACCCATCGCGGCGACGATGCCCGCAACCTGTTTGGCGATGTTGCCGTAGCCGACCAGGCCGACCGTGCAGGCGCCGATATCGCGCACGGTTTCGCCCAGCGCCGGGTCCGATGGCCAGCCGCGACCCTCGCGAGTGGCCCGGTCCAGTGCCGGCAGGCGGCGCAGCGTGGCCAACATCAACAGCACCGTGCCTTCGGCCACCGACGGCGCGTTGGCGCCGGGCATGTTGGCCACGGCGATACCGCGCTTGGTGGCGGTGTCGACGTCGATGGTGTTGACTCCCGCACCGAATTTGTGGATCAGCCGCAGCCGAGTCGCTTGCCGCAGATCGTCGCCGGACAGCGGCCTAAGCACATGCCAAATCACCTCGGCGTCGGGCAGCTCCCGATAAAACGTGGCCTGCGAGTCCGCCGAGTCGTCGTCGGCGCACCACCGAATGTCAAGCCAATCAGCTTCCGGCGCAAGAAATTTCAGAACCTTAGGACCAGGAACGAAATGAGCGAGGACCCTCAGCGCCAACGCTTGGCAATCCATTTGGCGATGGTGTCAGCCTGCTCACTGCGCGCACCCGGCGAGGTGAAGTAGTGGTCGGTGTTGATCGCGCACAGCGTTTTGTCGCTGCTTGCCAGCGCGTCGTAGATGCGTTGGGCATCCGTTGGGAACACACCGGTGTCGGCCTCGGCGTTGATCACCAAAGCAGGACAGGTGATTCGCGCCAGATGCGGCTCGGCCCGCGTCGGGGCGGTCCGCAGACTCCACATCGCCATCCAGTTGCGCAGCGTGCAGGCGGCTGCGATCCCGTGCGCGGAACGGTTGGCCTTGGCCGGGAGGCCGGCATAGCACGCATTCGGCTGCCGGTTAGTCGGCTCGAGGGTCGAGTCGACCATCCGCGGATCGGCCCACGTCCGCATCACCGAAAAGGGACGATCCGTAAACCCTGCCGCACGAACACGTTTCAACTCTTTCTCGGCCCAGTCAGTAATCGCGTTGTTGCGCGCTACCTGCGCTGCTCGGTAACGGGTCAGGAACTCCGACGGGTACGGCGGCCCGTTGCGTTCGTTGAACAGGTCGAGGTCGGGGTCGGTGGCGACCGGGTCGTTCTCGTCGATGACGGCGCCGTCCATCCAGGCGGTCAGCACGTCAGGACGGCCGGGGTGGGCCGCGCTGGCAACGTAGCCATCGGCCGGCAGCAGATCGGTCAGACCAGCTGCGGGCCGCATCCCCGGCAGCGGAGTCACGTTTGGCTCGACTGCCTGGGCCTGATAGGCGGCCATCAACGATCCACCTCCGGAATTGCCAAGCAACACGATGGTTTCCACTGCTTGCGTTTCGCGTAGCCAGCGAACCCCCACCCCGATGTCGACCAGCGCATGGTCGAGCAGAAAGCTGCTCTCAAAACCCCGGAACCTCGTGTTCCAGCCCAAGAAACCGATGCCGCGGGTAGCCATGTAATCGGCCAGATAGTGCTCGGAAAAGTCGATCTGGAAGTGCGCGGCGATCATCGCGACCTTCGGCTTGCGTCCGACGCCTCGGTAATACAGCCCCTGGCATGGGTGACCGCCCGCCCCGGCTCGCCGAGCGGTCGGCGACGGCAACCCGACGAATTCCCGGACCACCCCGGGCGTGCCGGCGGTGCGCGTCACTTCGACCGCCCGCCTTCGCGCGCTGTCGCGGGCCGGGCGGCAACGTCGATCGCGGCCGGTGTCCGGCGGCCGCAGTGGGTCGTTAACTGGGCACGCCGGGTCGGCTGCTCAGACGCGGTAAACACGAGTCCGTCCCTCTTCTTGAGAACTGAATCTGATGTTAGGTTCAGAACAAGATCTCCGCGACGAAACCAGCGATGCGACTGCCGACGGACGGGAGCCCGGAGATGATTAAGCCGCATAACCCCAATTCCGAGTTCGAACTTGGCGGTATCAACCATGTGGCGCTGGTGTGCTCGGACATGGCGCGCACCGTGGAGTTCTACAGCAACATCCTGGGCATGCCGTTGATCAAGTCGCTCGACTTGCCCGGGGGCACCGGTCAGCATTTCTTCTTCGACGCCGGCAACGGTGATTGCGTGGCGTTCTTCTGGTTCGCGGACGCGCCAGACCGGGTGCCGGGCCTCTCGTCGCCGGCCGCCATCCCTGGCATCGGGGAGATCACCAGCGCCGTCAGCACCATGAACCACTTGGCATTTCATGTCCCGGCCGAGAAGTTCGACGACTATCGTGCGCGCCTCAAGGCCAAGGGCGTACGGGTCGGTCCTGTGCTCAACCACGACGAAAGCCAGATGCAGGTCTCGGCCACGGTGCATCCCGGTGTCTATGTGCGGTCGTTCTATTTCCAGGATCCCGACGGGATCACACTTGAGTTTGCCTGCTGGGTAAAGGAATTCACGACGGCCGATGCGCAGGCCGTGCCCAAGACGGCGGCTGACCGCCGCATTCCGGCCGCTCACTAGCGGTACAGGCTCGGGTCGGCGAGCTCGTCGAGCAGTGACGCGAGCTGGTCGATCAGCTGATCGGGATCGAGCCGCACCTCACCGGCCAGCCAGGCGCCGATGCTCTGGGCCACCCCACCGACCACGAAATGCGCGGCGGCCTTGATCCGGTCGTTCTCCGGTACCCGCAGCGCGTTCTCGACGTGGCGGCCAGAAAGCATCGCGAACAACGCGCTGGATTCGGCACGTTTGCGCACCAGCACGGCGTTAGCCAATTGCACGCTGAACAGCAGCCGGCCCACCCGGGGATCGCCGCCGATCGTCCTGACGAGGTTGGCCATGCCGGCGCGGGCCTGCTCCTCTGCCGGTGCGGCGGCCACCACGGCCTGGGTCGTGGCAGCCAGATCCGCGATCACCCAGTCGAAGACCGCTGCGACGAACTCGTCCTTGTCGGCGAAGCTTTCGTAGAAGTAGCGGGCAGCCACGCCGGCCTGCCGGCAGATGCCCCGAACGGTCAACTCAGCGGGGTCTTCGGCACCCAACAGGTCGAGGCCGGCCGCCAGCAGCCTGGCCCGGCGCTTTGCCAGCCGATCGGCCGCCTCGATGCCACGGTATGGCCGTGCGCTCGTCGCTCCGGCGGTAGCCATGGCTCCCATCTTGACATCGGGGGCACCCGGCTGCAATATCAGGAAACAAGCGTTCGCAGAATTAGCGGGGTAGGTGTTCAATGACGGTCAGCGAGCCAATCAGGCATGTCGAGCGCGCGATGAGCGACCCACCGCGAGCTCGGTTGAGCCGCCGTCGGAAACGGCAAACCGCTCGGCTTGACGACACGTTGATGGGGATGGCGCTGCTGCTCGGCCCCGCCAACGTGATCATGCAGCTGGCCCGACCAGGGGTGGGCTATGGCGTGGTGGAGAGCCGGGTCGAAAGCGGCCGGGTGGACTTGCATCCGATTAAGCGGGCCCGCACCACGTTCACCTATCTTGCGGTGGCCATGGCCGGTAGTGATGCCCAGAAGGAGGCGTTTCGCCGCGCGGTGAACCGTGCGCATGCCCAGGTTTACTCGACACCCGACAGCCCGGTCGAGTACAACGCCTTTGACCCGGACCTGCAGCTGTGGGTGGCGGCTTGCCTCTACAAGGGCGGGGTCGACTTCTATCGCATATTCATCGGCGAGATGGACGAGCGGGACGCCGATCGCCACTACCGCGAAGCCGTGGTGTTGGGCACCACGCTGCAGGTCCCGGCAGAAATGTGGCCGCCGGATCGGGCCGCGTTCGACCGCTACTGGCAGCAGCAACTGGACAACGTGCACATCGACGACACCGTGCGCGAGTACCTGCATCCGATTGCTGCCGGGCGGATCCGGGGCCTGCCGCTGCCGGCGGTTGTGCGCAGGCAGCCGGAAAAGCTCGGCCTGCTGATCACCACCGGCTTTCTCCCGCAACGGTTCCGCGAGGAGATGCACCTTCCGTGGGATGCGGCCAAGCAGCGGCGATTCGACCGGCTGATAGCGGTGCTGCGCACGGTGAACAACATGATGCCGCCGTTCATCCGGCGCTTCCCGTTCAACATCCTGCTGTGGGATGTGGACCGCCGGATTAAAGCTGCCCGCCCGCTGGTGTAGCCAGGATGGCGGGCTCTGGGCTCGGTTGTGCATTGTCGGGGTTGGCAGCAGCTTCGAACAGCGCCCGCAGTGTGGCGTAGATCTGATCGACGGCATCGTCGACGGCGCGCATCGGCTGCAGCATATGGCTGAATGTCAAGCGGAAGTCGACTTCGACGATCCAGTTCAACTGCCGGTCAACGGCACTCGGAAGATCGTAGAGCTCGCGGACGGCCGCCACGATTGCATCCATCGCACCGGCCCAGATCGGTTTCGGTCCCGTGGTCAGTAGCGGAGTCAGGCCGACCTCTGCATCGCGTGCCCGGGCCATGCTCGCTTTGACCAGGGTGTCGTCGGCGCTGGCGCGAAGGGTTAAGGCTGCGCCGGCCGCAAGACCGGCGACCACGTCGTCGGGGTGCTCCCGCATAGCCGAAATGACCCCGGCGATGAAGCCGTCGGTTTCCCGTTGGACCAGAGCTTCGCCCACTGCCTGCTTGGCGCCGAACTCCTTGTACAGCACCTGTCGGCTGATCCCGACCGTGGTCGCGATGCGCGACATGTTGACCGCCCGCCAGCCCTCGTCGCAGACGAGCGCGTAGGCGGCGTCCAAGACTCGGTCGCGCAGCAACTGCCGGACTTCGGCCTGAAAGTTCGGTGCCTCCGACATAGCTAAGAGGATAGCCGACAGATTGTTAGAGGTGTCATAATTGACACAATACCGCACATGTTGTATACAACATAAACAACTTGCTACGAGTTGTACTCGGAAGGCTGGTGAATCGTCGCGATGATGCCGTCACCTACCTGCAGTGTTAACGAGAATCCGCAGACGAGGGCCAGGTCCCGGTGAGACGGCCCCGGACGGAGTCGGCGCGGCCGCACCAGTGGCGCGCCGCGCATGACGTCGGTTCGGACGGGGCATTGATCAAAGACGCGGTGGCGGGCCTGTCCGACTGGGACCGCGCGGTGATTTTCCGGTCCTACTACCTCGGACGGACGACGACGCAGATCGCTGCGGAATTCAGCACCGACGACGAGCTGGTCAAGCACGATTTGCATCACGCGCTACATGCGTTGCGAGCAACCGTCCAGAAGCGGGACGACATTACGCGAAGACGCATGCGCGTCGTCTGAACCTGCTCAGCCACCACTGGCTCGGCCCTCGACCTGGCCATACCCCTTACCGGGACGGGGTCTTGTTCTACGACACTGCGTCGTATTGAATGCCGTCGTGGCTGGATCGGACGACAAAGCGTGCTGGTCGGCGGGCGTAGGGTCGGTGGCCGTGCGTACTGACGACGATAACTGGGACATCACAACAAGTGTCGGTGCGACCGCACTGAACGTAGCCACCGCACGAGCACTGGAGGCGCAAAAACCCGAGCCATTGGCGATTGACCCTTTCGCCGAGGTGTTCTGCCGGGCGGTCGGCGGTAACAAGGCCGACGTGCTGGACGGCAAAGACCCCGAACACCGACTGAAGACACCTGATTGGGGCGCGCACTTCGTCAACTTCCAAGGCGCACGCACCAGGTACTTCGACAACTACTTCGCGCTGGCCGCCGATGCGGGCGTTAGGCAGGTCGTGATTCTGGCGGCGGGTCTGGACTCCCGCGCCTACCGCCTCGCCTGGCCCGATCGGACGACGATCTTCGAGTTGGACCGTCGGCAGGTTCTCGATTTCAAGCGCAAGGTGCTCGCCGAACATGGTGCTGAACCCAACGCCGAGCGTCGTGAGGTTGCCATCGACTTGCGTGAGGATTGGCCGCAAGCCTTGCGGGACAGCGGGTTTGATGCTGGCAACTCATCGGCCTGGATTGCCGAAGGTTTGCTGCCCTACCTCTCGGCCGATGCCCAAGAGCAGTTGTTCGTCGGAATCGACGCGCTGGCCAGCTCGGGCAGTCACGCCGCCGTGGAAGACAGCTTCCCGATGTCGCCCGAAGAACTTGCGGCCGGTGTCAAAGAGGAACGCGAAGCTCGTGCCAAGGGCGACGAGCGGCTCTTCTTCCAGTTGACCTACAACGAGCAACACGCACCGGCCGACCAATGGTTAAACGACCACGGCTGGACGGCGGTGGCGACCCCGCTGGCCGAATACCTACGCGAGGTTGGCCGGCCGGTTCCCGACCGCCATTCCAAGGCCGAATCGATGGTGGCCCGCAATAGTTTGGTCAGGGCCGTCAAAAAGTGAACAGCGGATGGCGTAAAGTCTGCTCGCAATGACAACCATTTTCATTAAGTCGCTCTGCGGCTGTGCGGGCCTCGTCGGGCTCGGTGCTGTCTCGCCGCCGGCCGGGAGGGCTTGTTATGCGGAATGAGCTGCAGCGGTCGGGTTCCCGAGCGGGGTCGACCGGGGGCACCGGGCCACCCCATACGTGCGTCTCGACAGTTAGCTTATGCAATGCTAACTTCAGCCCGGGGTTAGCTTAGGCAACACTATGTCGAGAAGGGGAGGCGGAGGCGTGGAAACCGCTGACACCGGCATGATCGCAACGCGGCCGACGACGCCGCGAGTGGACGACGACGTCATGAGCCGGTTCGCGACGTGCTGCCGCGCGCTTGGGCTGACTGTCTATGACCGCAGGCGTCCAGCGGACCTGACCGCCGCCCGATCAGGCTTCACCGCGCTCTCCCGCATCGCCCACGATCAATGCGACGCCTGGGTGGGGCTGGCGGCCGCAGGCGATACGTCTACCCGTGTGCTGGGAGCGATTTCGCAGAACGCCGCGACTGCCGGGGTATTACAGCGCCAGGTGGAACTAGCGCCCGCCGCACTCGGGTTCCACTACGACACCGGGCTGTATCTACGGTTCCGTGCGACCGAACCCGACGATTTTCACTTGGCCTATGCCGCGGGACTGGCCGCCGAGGGGCACTTCGCCGACGCGCACCAACTGGTCGTCGACGTCAGCCAGCGCCGGCCGAGCTCGCGGGAGGCCCGCTGGGTCACTGCGACGATTCACTACCGCGCCGAACGCTGGGCGGATGTGGTCAAGCTGCTGTCACCGATCGTCACCGACCCGGGCCTCGACGAGCACTTCGGGCACGCGGTAAAGATTGCGCTGGGGATTTCGCTGGCGCGGCTGGGCATGTTTGCTGCGGCGTTGTCCTATCTCGAAGAGCCGGACGGTCCGGTCGCCGTAGCGGCGGTGGACGGCGCGCTGGCCAAGGCGCTGGCGCTGCGCGCCGACGGCGACGAGGACACCGCCCGCGAGGTGCTGCAGGACCTCTATGCCGCCAACCCGGAGAACGCCCAGGTCGAAGAGGCGCTGACGGATTCCAGCTTCGGCATCGTTCCCACCACAGCGGACCGCATCGACGCGCGCATCGACCCGTGGGATCCGGCTACCGAGCCCAAGCCCGGCGATTTCGTCGACCCCGGAGCCCAGGAGCGCAAGGCCGAACTACTGGCCGAGGCGGAGCGCGAACTCGGTGAGTTCATCGGTCTGGAAAGAGTCAAAGACCAGGTAGCGCGGTTAAAGAGTGCGGTCGCAATGGAATTGGTGCGCAAAGAGCGGGGACTAGAAGTCGCGCAGCGCACCCACCACCTTGTCTTCACCGGGCCGCCGGGAACCGGCAAGACGACCATCGCCCGTGTCGTCGCCAAGATCTACTGCGGGCTCGGCCTTTTGAAGAAAGAGAACATCAAAGAGGTGCACCGCGCCGACTTGATCGGCCAGCACATCGGGGAGACCGAGGCCAAAACCAACGCAATCATCGACAGCGCATTGGATGGTGTGCTGTTTCTCGATGAGGCCTACGCCCTGGTTGCCACCGGCGCCAAGAATGACTTCGGTCTGGTGGCCATCGATACCTTGTTGGCCCGGATGGAAAACGACCGCGATCGGCTGGTGGTCATCATCGCCGGCTACCGCGCCGACCTGGACCGGTTCCTGGACACCAACCAAGGTCTGCGGTCGCGGTTCACCCGCACCATCGACTTCCCGTCGTACCAACCGGCTGAGCTGATCGCGATCGCGAACTTCATGGCGAAACGGCGCGACAGCGCGTTCGAGCAGCCGGCACTCAACGATCTGGAAGCGTTGTTCGCTCACCTGGCCAACATCACCAAACCCGATACGGCGGGGGTGGAACGGCGCGGCTTGGACATCGCGGGCAACGGCCGGTTCGTCCGCAACGTCGTCGAAAAGTCTGAAGAGGAACGAGAATTCCGGTTGGACCACAGCGCACATGCACAAACCGGTGAATTCACTGACGAAGAGCTGGTCACCATCACCGCAGCGGACGTCGCCAACACAGTGCCGCAGCTGCTCGAAGGACTTCGCCTGGAGATGCCGGCATGACCGCGCGCTGTGACGATGCAGTGGGGGCACCCCCAGCCGCGCAGCGGCGAGGGGGACGAAGCGATGAGGAGCAGCGCCAATGACTCCCGAGAACGACGACGAGCGGCGCTCTTTCGCTTCGCGCACCCCCGTCAACGACAATCCTGACAAGGTGGTCTACCGCCGCGGCTTCGTCACGCGGCACCAGGTGACCGGTTGGCGATTTGTGATGCGCCGCATCGCATCTGGCGTTGCCCTGCACGACACCCGCATGCTGGTCGATCCGTTGCGCACCCAGACCCGTGCCGTGCTGATGGGCATCCTGCTGGTGATCACCGCGCTGGTTGGCTGCTTCGTGTTCTCGCTGATTCGCCCGAATGGGTCGGCCGCCAACAGCCCGGTGCTGGCCGACCGGTCCACCGCAGCGCTGTATGTGAAGGTCGGCGATCAACTGCACCCGGTGCTGAACCTGACTTCGGCTCGGCTGATCGTCGGTCGGTCGGTAAACCCAACCACCGTGAAAAGCAGTGAGCTGGACAAGTTTCCGCGCGGAAACTTGATCGGAATCCCGGGAGCGCCCGAGCGGATGGTGCAAAACACCGCCAAGGACGCCAACTGGACGGTGTGCGATGCCATTTCGGGTGCGGCGACTGGGACCACGGTGATTGCCGGAGCCCCGGATAGCAGTGGCGCGCGGGCCGCGGCGCTGAGCGCGGGGCACGGGGTGCTAGTTCGCAATGCCACAAGCACCTGGATGCTATGGGACGGCCGGCGCAGCCGGATCGACCTGTCCGACCACGCTGTCACCGGTGCCCTGGGCCTGGGCAGCGACATACCTGCCCCGCGGCCGATTGCCGCCGGGCTGTTCAACGCGATCCCCGAATCGCCACCGCTGTCCGCGCCGGCCATCCGAGACGCCGGAAGCCCACCGCGGTTTGGCCTGCCGGTGTCAGCTCCGGTCGGCGCGGTGGTCGAAGCCCATGGCTTAGACAGCACATCAGACCCCTCTGCCCATGCCATGCTCTACTACGCGGTGTTACCCGATGGCCTGCAACCGATCTCGCCGGTACTGGCCGCGATATTGCGCAACTCGAATTCCTACGGTCTGGATCAGCCTCCGCGGCTGGGCGCCGATCAGGTTGCCAAGCTGCCGGTGTCCCGGATGCTGGATACCAGCCGTTATCCCGACCAGCGGATCAGCCTGGTCGACGCTGCCCGTGACCCGGTCACCTGTGCGCACTGGAGCAAGCCCGCGGGCGCGACCACCAATTCCCTGACGCTGCTTACCGGTTCGGCCCTTCCGGTGCCGGAGACCGTGCACACCGAAGATCTGGTCGGCGCCGGAACCGGCGGCACCGCGAGCAGGGTCGCCCTGGCGCCCGGGACCGGATACTTCACCGCAACCGTGGGGCAAAATTCGGCTTCGCCGGCCGCCGGATCACTGTATTGGGTATCCGACACCGGCGTCCGATACGGCATCGACAACGAGGGTGGCGCCAATATGCCCGCCAAAACCGCTGAGGTGCTTGGCCTGAATTCGCCGCCGACGCCAATTCCTTGGTCGGTGCTGTCGTTGTTTGCGCCCGGCCCCACGCTGTCACGCGCCGACGCCCTGCTCGCCCACGACGGACTGGCGCCAGATACCCGGCCAGGCCGTAGCGCAGCACAGGGGGAAAGCCGATGAGCCGACTTATCTTTGAGGCCCGCCGGCGGCTGCCACCACCGGCCTCGCGAAAAGGCACCATCAGTATCGAAGCGCCCCCGGAACTGCCCCGGGTGATCCCGCCGTCGATGTTGCGGCGGGCCCTGCCGGTTGTGATCGTGCTGCTGATCGTCGGGATGATCGTCGCGATGGTCGCCACTGGGATCCGGCTCATCTCCCCGCAGACACTGTTTTTTCCGTTCGTACTGCTGCTGGCTGCCACCGCGCTGTACCGCGGCACGGACAACAAAAACCGCACTGAAGAAGTCGACGCCGAGCGGGCTGACTACTTGCGCTACCTGTCGGTGGTTCGGGACAACATCCGGGGCCAGGCCGCGGCCCAACGTGCCGCGGCCGAATGGTCGCACCCCGAGCCGGCGGATTTGGCCGCGATACCCGGCTCGCGACGCCAATGGGAACGTGACCCCCAGGATGCCGACTTTCTGGTGGTCCGGGCCGGCCTGCACTCGGCAGCACTGGACACCGCACTGCGGGTCAATGACACGGCTGATGAGATTGACCTCGAACCGGTGTCGCACAGCGCATTACGAAGCCTGCTGGACACCCAGCGCACTGTCCCCGATGTTCCGACCGGTATCGACCTGACCAAGGTTTCGCGGATCACCGTTCTCGGTGACCCCGACGAGGTGCGCGCGGCGCTGCGCGCCTGGATCGCGCAGGCCGTCATCTGGCATGACCCGACGGTGCTCGGCGTTGCCGTGGCCGCTTCGAATCTCGAGACACCGGAATGGTCATGGCTTAAGTGGTTGCCCCACGTCGACGTCCCCGGCGAGGTCGACGGCGTCGGCCCGGCGCGCTACCTTTCCACCAAGTCCGACGAGTTGGGCGCGCTGCTCGGCCCGGCGCTTGCCGACCGCCCGGTATTTGCCGGCGGGTCCGCTGATGCGTTGCGGCACTTGCTGATCGTTGTCGACGATCCGGATTACGACTTGGCCGCGTCGCCCCTGGCCGCCGGCCGCGCCGGCGTCACCGTCGTGCACCGATCCGACCGGGCGCCGCATCGTGAGCAATATTCGGATCCGGAGCGCCCCATCCTGCGAATCACCGGGGGGGACGGCGGGGGCAGCCGAGCCGGCGCAATCGACCGTTGGCAGACCGGCGGTTGGCAGCGCTACATCGACAATGTCGACCAGCTGGGTGCACCAGACGCCGGCCACCTCGCGCGCCGGCTGTCCCGATGGGACTCCAACCCGACGCACAGCGGACTGCAGTCCACCGCTACCCGCGGCGCCACTTTCACTACGCTGCTGGGAATTCCGGACGCGTCGCGGCTGGACGTACCGACGATGTGGGCGCCGAGAAACCGCGATGACGAGCTGCGCGTTCCGATCGGTGTCACGGCTACTGGCGAGCCGCTGGTCTTCGATCTCAAAGACGAAGCCGAGGGCGGGATGGGTCCGCACGGCTTGATGATCGGCATGACCGGCGCGGGCAAGTCGCAGACCCTGATGTCGATCCTGTTGTCACTGTTGACCACTCACTCCGCTGAGCGGCTGATCGTTATCTACGCCGACTTCAAGGGCGAGGCCGGCGCCGATATCTTCCGTAACTTCCCGCAGGTCGTCGCGGTGATCTCGAACATGGCCGAGAAGAAGTCGTTGGCCGACAGGTTCGCCGATACGCTGCGTGGTGAGGTCGCGCGTCGAGAAATGATGCTGCGTGAGGCCGGACGCCACGTGCAGGGCAGCGCGTTCAACTCGGTGACCGAATACGAGAATGCGATCGCCGCCGGACATGATCTAGCGCCGATCCCTACCCTGTTTGTGGTCGCCGACGAGTTCACGCTCATGCTCGCCGATCACCCCGAATACGCCGAGCTCTTCGACTACGTCGCCCGCAAAGGCCGCTCGTTCCGCATCCACATCTTGTTCGCGTCACAGACGCTGGACGTCGGCAAGATCAAGGACATCGACAAGAACACCTCCTACCGGATCGGCTTGAAGGTGGCCAGCCCCGCGGTGTCGCGGCAGATCATCGGCGTGGAGGACGCGTACCACATCGAGTCTGGCAAAGAGCACAAAGGCATGGGCTTTTTGGTGCCCGCTCCGGGTGCGGCGCCGATCAAATTCCGCAGCACTTACGTCGACGGCATTTACGATCCGCCGCAGGTCGCGAAAACGCTTGTGGTGCATTCTGTTCCCGAACCAAAGGTGTTCACCGCCGGTCGAGTGGAGCCCGATCAGAGCACGGTGATCACCACAAATGGGCATGAGGAACCGGTCAGCCCGCCACGCAAGTTGATCGCCACCATCGGTGACCAGCTTGCGCGCTACGGCCCACGGGCACCGGAGCTGTGGCTGCCGCCGCTCGACGACCCGATCCCGCTGAATGCGGTTCTGGCCCGCGCGGCACTGCCGCGAGGCGAGTGGCGTTGGCCGCTGGGCGAAATCGACAAGCCATTTGAGATGCGCCGCGATCCGCTGGTGTTCGACGCGCGGTCGTCGGCCGGCAACCTGGTAATCCATGGTGGCGCAAAGTCAGGGAAATCGGCTGCGCTGCAGACGTTTATCTTGTCGGCGGCAAGCCTGCACTCACCCAGCGAGGTGAGTTTCTACTGCCTGGACTACGGCGGCGGGCAATTGCGGGCGCTGGAGGATCTGGCACATGTCGGCAGCGTGGCCTCGGCGCTGGAACCCGAACGTATTCGCCGCACCTTCGGCGAGCTCGAGCAGCTGCTGCGCTCACGCCAACAGCGGGAGGTGTTCCGGGATAAGCAAGGTCCGGACGACGGATTGGGCCAGGTATTCCTGGTTATCGACAATCTGTACGCCTTCAGCCGCGACAACACCGACCAGTTCAACACCCGAAACCCGCTGCTGAGCAAGGTCACCGAGCTGGTGAACGTCGGATTGGCGTACGGCATCCACGTGGTCGTCACCACCCCCAGCTGGCTGGAGGTGCCGCTGGCGATGCGAGACGGCCTCGGGCTGCGGCTCGAGCTGAAGTTGCATGACGCCCGCGACAGCAACGTCCGGGTGGTCGGTGCACTGCACCGTCCGGCCGAGGCGGTGCCTGCCGACCAACCGGGTCGCGGTCTGACCATGGGCGCCGAGCACTTCCTGTTCGCGGCACCCGAGCTCGACCAGGTTGCCGCGATCAACGCTCGCCATCCGGGTGTCGCAGCGCAGCCGGTGCGGTTGCTGCCGACCAACTTGGCACCGACCGCGGTCGGTGCGCTGTATCGGGGCGCCGACCGGATCGTCATCGGTCAGCGCGAAGAGGACTTGGCCGCAGTAGAACTCGACTTCGCCGAGAACCCGCTGCTGATGGTGCTGGGCGACACCAAATCTGGTAAGACCACGCTGTTGCGCCACATCATCCGCACCATCCGCGACAACTCCACCCCGGACCGCGTCGCGTTCACCGTGTTGGATCGGCGATTGCATCTCGTCGACGAGCCGTTGTTCCCCGACAACGAATACACCGCGAACGTCGACCGGGTGACCCCAGCGATACTCGGCCTGTCGGCGATCATCGAAAAGCGGCAGCCCCCGGCCGGCCTTTCGGCGAGCCAGCTCACCGGCTGGTCATACGAGGGCCACACCCACTACCTGATCATCGACGACGTCGATCAGATACCCGATGCTCCGGCGATGACAGGCCCGTTCGTCGGGCAGCGGCCGTGGACGCCGCTGATCGGGCTGCTGGCGCAGGCCAGCGACCTGGGACTGCGGGTGATCGTCACCGCACGCGCAACCGGTGCCGCGCATGCGCTGATGACCAGCCCGTTGCTGCGCCGGTTCAACGACCTGCAAGCCACCACGTTGATGTTGTCGGGCAATCCGGTGGACGGCGGAAAGATCCGCGGTCAGCGATTCGATCGGCTGCCCGCCGGTCGGGCAATTCTGCTGGGCGACAGCGATACCCCGACGTATGTGCAGTTGGTCCAACCGCTCGTCGACGAAAGTGTGGCCGTCGATGGTCGGTGAGGTTTCGAAGGTTAAAGGAAAGGAGTATCAACCATGACGCTGCGAGTCGTCCCAGAAGGTTTAGCCTCCGCGAGCTCTGCTGTGGAAGCAATCACCGCCCGGCTGGCTGCCGCGCATGCGGACGCGGCTCCGTTGATCACCGCCGTGGTTCCGTCGGCGGCCGATCCGGTGTCGCTGCAAACTGCGGCCGGGTTCAGCGCCCAAGGCACCGAACACGCTGCAGTGGCAGCCGAAGGTGTGGAAGAGCTCGGCCGGGCCGGAGTCGGTGTGGGCGAGTCCGGCACGAGTTACGCCGTCGGCGACGCGGCCGCTGCCTCGTCGTATTCGGGTGCCGGCAGCTAACGATGACCGCGCCGGTGTGGATGGCTTGGCCGCCTGAGGTGCATTCAGCACTGCTCAACGGCGGTCCTGGCCCCGGGTCGCTGTTTGCGGCCGCTGGGGCGTGGACCTCGCTGAGTACTGAATATGCCTCGGCGGCTGGCGAACTCACCACACTATTGGGCGCGGTGCAGACCGGCGCGTGGGAAGGTCCAAGCGCTGAAGAGTATGTGAGCGCGCATGCTCCTTATCTCGCGTGGCTGACGCAGGCCAGCGCGAACAGCGCCGGTGTGGCGGCTCAGCACGAAGTCGCGGCGGTTGCATACACCGCGGCGTTGGCCGCGATGCCGACCCTTCCGGAGTTGGCTACCAATCACGCCATCCACTGCGTGCTGATCGCGACGAACTTCTTCGGCATCAACACGATTCCGATCACACTCAACGAAGCCGACTACGTACGCATGTGGATGCCGGCGGCCACCACGATGGCCACGTATCAAGCGGTCTCCGGATCGGCGTTGGCATCGGCCCCCCGAACCACGACGGCTCCGCCGGTGGTGAAAGGCAACAACATGACGGCGGCCGCCACCAACTTGCCGTCATCGGGAAACTTCTTCACCGACCTGTTCAATCAGCTGACCCAGCTCATCCAAAATCCTGCTGCGGCGATCGAAGCCATCATGGCCAACCCGAGCGCCTGGTTTCCGCTGCTGTTCTTCATCGCATACGAGGCGTTCTTCATCCCGTTCGGAAACACGTTCTGGTCGATCGTGCTGAGTTCCCCGGCCTGGCTCATGCTCATCCTCGGTCTGGCCCTCAACGCCGCGGCCTCTCCGGGCACGGCGCTCGCACCCGCTGTGGTCGGGGCACCCGAAATTCCGGCCGGGCAGGGTTCCGGGATGCCCGCCGCCACTTTGGCTTCGACCGGCACTGCGCCCGCGACGGCCGGCGGGTCGGCGCCGGCGACAGGCACCGCGCCGGTGGGTGCTCCGGCGGCCACACCCGCCGCGGGGAGCTTTGCGTACGTCGTCGCCGGTTTCGGTGCTGATGACGGCCCCGGGCCGACCTTGATCGATCGCAAGGACGCCAAGGCGCCGGGCCGTTGTGTCCCGGCCGCGACCGCGGTCGGCGCCGTGAGCCGAGCGAAGGCGCGGGAGCGCCGGCGTCGACGGGCCGAGATGCGAGACCATGCCGACGAGTTCGCAGATATCGACAGCGATTTCGGCCCCGGGACAAAGCCCGAAGATGTCTCGGTGAGCGCGTCGGAGCAGGGCGCGGGATCGTTGGGGTTTGTCGGGACAGTGCATAAGGACACTGCCGCTCAGGCAGCGGGTTTGGCAACGCTGACCAGACACGAGTTTGGTGGGGGACCGACGATGCCGATGGTGCCGGGCACGTGGGACCCGGACGTGCCGGAAGGGGAGGGGGGCGACAGCTGAGTGTGTTCGAGTCGCAACGGTAGTCAATCAACGAAAGGATTTCAGGGATGAGCTTGTTGGATGCACA
>NZ_JBATXN010000570.1:0-8814 GCF_049673265.1 Mycobacterium sp.
GACGACCATCGACCACGACGGCACGTTTGCGGTGGGAACCGATATCGTGCCCGGGACCTACACCTCCGCTGGGCCGCAAGGCAAGGGCGTCTGCTACTGGAAACGGGTCGCCGGCGATGACGGCAAGCAGATGGTCGACAACGCGATGAGCAAAAAGCCGCAGGTCGTGCGGATCGAGCCGACCGACAAGGCATTCAAGACCGACGGTTGCCAACCGTGGCAGAAGAACGACGCGGCGGTCCCCGACCCCGGCAAGTCGCCAGAACAGGCAGGCCTGCCGCTGGGTATCCTCGGCTCGCTTCTCGGCGGCGGAGCGCCGCCGCCACCACCGCCGAAGCCGTAATGGCATAGCCGGTAGGGCAGCCTGGAGGGTATGGAGACCGTCGAATACGGCCCCGGTCGGTTGGCGGACGTTTCCGGTAAGCCCGCGCAACGGACCGTCTTGTTGTGGCACGGCCAGCAGGCCGACGCCCGTACCGCGGTCCGGCCACTCGCCGAGCTGCTGGTCGGCCATGGTTTAGGCGTCGTCGTACCCGACTGGAACTCCCATGCCGACGATGGCGGGCGCGCCGACCTGCTGCGCTCGGTGCGTTTTGCCCGTGAGCGCGTTGACGACCCCGATGCGTTAGTGCTTGTCGGTTGGTCGATGGGCGGTGTCGCGGCGGCCGGGCTGACGATTCAGGCGCGACGAGCCGATGTGGATTTCGCGCACACCGTCTGCCTCGCCGGGGCGTTCATGGTCACCGATCCGATCTTCGGGCGCGTGCCGGCCACTCAGCTCAAGCCGGAGGCGCGCCGTCGCCCCTTTACCCTGCTGCATGGCCGATGCGATGACGTGATTCCGGTCGCGGCGTCCCGCGAATTCGCTTCGGCCCTGCGCCGCAGCGAGTGGCCGGTGGAGGTGGTCGAGTTGCCTGCTGACCATGGATCGATCGCGGGCGCCCGCTACGACACCAGCGCCGACCGCTACGCGGCAGCCGATGATCCGGAGACTTTGGCCATCGCCGCCGACGTGGCGGCGCGCATCGCCGCCCTAACGGGTTAACCAGTCGCGCAGTTTCGCATAGACCACCGGGTGTGCATCCCCCGCACCAATGTGGTCAGCACCGACGACGCCTCCCCCGCCAGGCGCCCGACCGCCCGGATGTCACTGCGCTGCATACGGCCTCCCCTGAACTGCCGGTTTGGTAGTTCAGTATACAAGCGTTTACTGTAAGTGCTGGCTGCCTGAAGTGGGCAGGCTGAGGGGAGCGCTATGGACGCCACGTTTTCGATGGATCTGTCGGAGGAAGTGGTCCACGTCCGTGACTGGGTACATGAGTTTGCCGAGTCGGTTATCCGGCCGGCCGCCGCGGAGTGGGACGAGCGGGAAGAAACCCCGTGGCCGATCATCCAAGAGGCTGCCAAGGTGGGGCTCTACACCCCCGACCTCTTCGCCCAGATGGCGGCCGAATCCAGCGGTCTGGGCATGCCGACGGTATTCGAGGAAATGTTCTGGGGTGACGCCGGGATCGCACTGTCGATCATGGCCACCGGGCTTGCGGCGGCCGCACTGGCCGCCAACGGAACCCCGCAGCAACTCGGCGAGTGGCTGCCGGAAATGTTCGGCACCCCCGGCGACCCCAAGCTGGCGGCGTTCTGTTCGTCGGAACCGGGTGCCGGTTCCGACGTGGGAGCCGTCCGCACCAGGGCGAGGTATGACGAAGCCGCCGACGAGTGGGTGCTCAATGGCACCAAGACATGGGCTACTAACGGCGGGATAGCCAACGTCCACGTTGTGGTCGCGTCGGTGGAGCCCGAGTTGGGCACTCGCGGGCAGGCGACATTCATCGTGCCGCCCGGAACGAAAGGCTTGTCCCAGGGCCAAAAGTTCAAGAAGCACGGTATTCGGGCCTCCCACACGGCTGAGGTGGTCCTCGATGATGTCCGGCTTCCCGGTGAGTTGATCCTCGGCGGCAGAGAGCGTTTCGAGCGTCGAGTCGCCAAAATCCGGGAGGGCCATCGCACATCGAGCCAGGCGGCGATGATGACGTTTGAGCGCACCCGCCCAATCGTGGGTGCGATGGCGTTGGGCATCGCGCGCGCGGCCTACGAGTACGCGCTGGAATACTCTCGCCAGCGCGAACAGTTCGGCCGGAAGATCGCCGAGTTTCAGGCGATCGCATTCAAGCTGGCCGACATGAAAAGCCGCATCGACGCATCTCGATTGCTGGTCTGGCGGGCCGGCTGGATGCAACGAAACGACAAGCCGTTCACCTCAGCGGAGGGTTCGATGGCTAAGTTGCATGCCAGCGAGACCGCGGTGTACGTCACCGACGAAGCGATCCAAATCCTCGGCGGCAACGGCTACACCCGCGACTATCCGGTCGAGCGGATGCACCGGGATGCCAAGATCTTCACCATCTTCGAAGGCACCAGCGAGATTCAGCGGCTAGTCATCGCCCGAGCGCTGACCGGCCTGACGATTCGCTGAACTAGTGAGCTGCCGCGTGAGTCTCTTCGGCGGCGCCGTTGGTGGCCAGCGCTTCATCCCAGCCGTTCAGATTCTCCGCGCCGGATGACAGTGGGTGCTCGCTGTCCTCGAGACCTGCCACCGCGCGGATCGCCGCGATCAGCTGTTCGACCACTGGCGTTTCTTTATCGGTCGGGGTAGCCCCGGATTCGAGTTCGTTCGGCAGATCTGGGCGAAGTCCCATTCCGTTGGCCGCTTCGTGCGCGGACAGCTTCGCGTGGATGCGCGCGGTGTAGAGCTGTTGCCCCAGCGTTGCTCCGGGAGCGTCCGCGACACGCTCCATCAGATCGTCGTAGCGTCTGCGGACGTCGCTGAGCGCCATCATGACGGTGGGGCTCGGCCGGCTGTGGCTTGCCGCCTCGGTCAGAGCCGCGCGCAGTTTCCGCATGCCGGTGAGAACCACGTCGGCGCGTTTCTGAAACTTCTTGTCTTCCGGGAAAGGTAGCGAATCGATGGCGGCGCGGTACATGTGCATCGCCGCCTCAGCCAGATTCACAATGGTTTGCGCTTCACCTTCATGTGGATCGAATTCGGCCATAGCCCCTCAATTCTGTGAATGGTGTCCAGCTCAGGTCGACGGGTATCGGTAACGGCGTCGATCCGTGTAACGATAGTGCTCGCACATTCAACTGGCAGTCCGGCCCATGGGAGTGCCAGATGAGGAAGGGCGCGGTGAGCATCGACTACGTGCGGGACGGTCGCATCGTCACGATCACGATCAACAGACCCGAGACTCGTAACTCGCTCGACATGGCGCATTTTCGCGACCTTGCGCACGCATGGGCCGCCTTTCGCGATGACGCGGACGCGTGGGTCGCGGTGATCACCGGCGTGGGTCGCGACTTTTGCACCGGAGCCGATCTCAAAAAGTTCATTCCGGAGTTGACCGGCGATTTGCCCCCGCCAGCCGGATGGAACAAAATCGACGCGATTCACGCTGTCCTGCATCAGTTTCCGATCTACAAGCCGATCATCGCCGCGGTCAACGGTGTATGCGTGGCAGGCGGATTCGAAATGTTGACCTGTACCGATATCCGCATCGCTGTGCCCGAGGCACGGTTCGCCGTGATGGAACCGAAACGCGGATTGTTCGCGGGCGGCGGCAGCACCGTGCGACTGCCTCGCCAGCTGCCCTACGCGTTCGCGATGGAATTGCTGTTGACGGCGGACATGGTGGACGCCGAGCGCGCGCTCGCCATGGGGTTGATCAATCGCGTGGTGTCGGCGCACGAATTGATGAATACCGCTTATCAGTACGCCGAGCGAATCGCGGTCAACGCGCCGCTAGCCGTGTCGGCAACGAAGCAATCGGCTGTCGAGGGCATGGCACTTGATCTGGAATCTGCGTATGCCAACGAAACCCGGCACAGCGACCGTGTTTTCGCGACCGAGGACGCTAAAGAAGGGCCTCGGGCCTTCGCCGAAAAACGACCTCCGAAATGGCAAGGGCGCTAAGGGCTCAGTTCAGCGCGTAGAAGCGCTGCGCGTTCAGCCCGCTGATTTTCGCGCGGGCGGCCTCGCTGATGTCGGGGCGGGTGCGCAGGTGCTTGGTGCTCTCTGGCCACTCGCCGTCCCAATGCGGATAGTCGCTGGCGAACATGATGAAGTCGTCGCCGAGCACATCGATGACGCCGGGCAAGATCGGTTCCTCCGGTTCGCACGTCACGAAGATGTTGCCGGCCTGCACGTACTCCTGCGGGTCGCGTTGCCAGCCACGCTCGATCCAGTCGCCGCGCTTCTCGAAATGCTCGTGTAGCCGATCGATGAAGAACGGCACCCAGCCCACACCCGCCTCGAGGAAGGCCACCCGCAATTCCGGATGCCGATCGAAAACGCCGCCGGAAACCATCGCAGTCATGGCCGTCATCTGGTCGAACGGAAAGCTGATGCAGTGCACCTGGATGTAGTTGGTGAAGCGATCGACGCCGATCTTCGGCAGATGGATACCGGGCGCCCCGTGAATGCCGAGCGGCATATCGAGCTCGACCGCGGCAGCGTAGAACGGATCGAGGTCGGGGTGATCGAGGTTGCGCGTCTTGAGCGCCGGCGGAACGAGGGTGGACACCAGGCCGAGATCTTTGGCCTCCCGCATGACGTCGATCGCCGCCTCCCCGTGCTCGATCGGGGTGACCGCGACGCCGCGTAACCGGCCGCCCGCCGGGGCGCAGAAATCCGCGATCCACTGGTTGTACAGGCGCGCGAAGCCGGCGGCGAATTCCGGATCCTCGAGGCTGGGTGCGCACAGCCCCAAGCTGGGATACAGCACCATGGTGTCGATCTGATCGCGATCGGCGTCGCCCAATACGCCTTCGACCGACCTGCAGTTGATGTCCGCGGCCTTGCTGATTCCGTGCTCTGGCGGACAGCCGGCGCCCGGACCGCTGTCTTCGGGATAGTTGCGGCCCTCGATGACCAACCTGGGTTTTCCGTCGGCGCTCGCTCTGACGTGGTCCGGCCAGCGCTTCAGGGCCTCCATCGCGAGCGATGGGTTTTCGGCGACGTGTCCGTCGGCATCGATGATCTGCATGCTCCGAACCGTAATGGCTCGTGTAACACTGCGGTCATGGTTATCGCTATTGCCCGTCCCAAGCTGGAAGGCAACATCGCCGTCGGCGACGATCGCCAGCTGGGGTTCGCAGAGTTCGGCGACCCGCAGGGACGCGCCATCTTCTGGCTGCACGGCACCCCGGGTGCGCGACGGCAGATCCCGACCGAGGCCCGCGTCTACGCCGAGGAGAACCACATCCGGCTGATCGGGGTCGACCGACCCGGAATCGGGGCGTCCACGCCCTACCAATACGGCACCGTCGTCGCCTTCGCTGATGACCTGCGTACTGTCGCGGACACGCTGGGCATCGACAAAATGGCCGTCATCGGCCTATCCGGGGGCGGGCCCTACACCCTCGGCTGCGCGGCGGCAATGCCCGATCGCGTCGTTGCGGTCGGGGTGCTCGGCGGGGTCGCCCCAACCGTCGGCGCAGACGCCATCGGCGGAGGCGTGATGGCACTTGGCTCACTGATCGCCCCACTGCTCACTGTGGCCGGATTTCCGATCCGATGGGCGGCAGTAGCTTTCATCCGCCTGCTGAAGCCGGTCGCCGAGCCTGCGCTGTACCTCTACGCGCGCATCTCCCCCGAAGCCGACCGGGCCTTGTTGGTCCGGCCGGAGTTCAAGGCCATGTTCCTTGACGACCTGCTCAACGGTAGCCGTAAGCAGTTGGCAGCGCCCTTTGCCGACGTCGTCGCCTTCGCCCGGGACTGGGGTTTCCGGCTCGAGCAAGTGAAGGTCCCAGTGCGGTGGTGGCACGGCGACGCCGACCACATCGTCCCGTTCGCCCATGGAGAGCACGTCGTCGCGCACCTGCCCGACGCGGCGTTGTATCACCTGCCAGGTGAAAGCCATCTCGCCGGGTTAGGCCGCGCCGAGGAGATTCTGCAGACCATTGTCGAGCTCTGGGACAGCATCGAGAAGAGCTGATAAACACAGCAGGTGTCCGGAACGCCGCTCAGCTCCGATCAGCGCAACTCATTCGTTGCCGCGCTGCTGGGTTGGACGATGGACGCCTTCGACTACTTCCTTGTTGTGCTGGTCTATGCGGATATCGCAAAGACGTTCCACCACACCAAAGCCGAGGTCGCATTCCTGACAACGGCGACGCTGGTGATGCGCCCGGTGGGCGCGTTGTTGTTCGGGCTGTGGGCCGATCGGGTGGGACGGCGAATACCCCTGATGGTGGACGTGACGTTCTATTCGCTCGTCGGTTTCCTGTGTGCGTTCGCACCGAATTTCACCGTGCTGGTGATCCTGCGACTGCTATACGGCGTCGGGATGGGCGGTGAGTGGGGTCTGGGCGCCGCGCTCGCGATGGAGAAGGTTCCCGCGGAGCGACGCGGCTTCTTCTCCGGCCTGTTGCAAGAGGGCTACGCGTTCGGCTATCTGCTCGCAACGTTGGCGTCGCTGTTGGTGATGGACTGGCTCGGGTTGTCGTGGCGCTGGCTGTTCGGGCTGAGCATCATCCCGGCGCTGGTCAGCCTGATCATCCGGTACCGGGTCAAGGAGTCCGAGGTGTGGGAGGCCGAACAGCACCGAATGCGACTGACTCAGACCAGGATTCGCGATGTGCTGCGCCAGGCCGCGATCGTCCGCCGGTTCATCTACCTGGTGCTGCTGATGGCCGCCTTCAATTGGATGAGCCACGGCACCCAGGACGTCTACCCGACCTTCTTGAAGGCCACCCACAGCGGCGGCGCTGAGCTGTCCAGCACGACAGCGAAGTGGATCGCGGTGGTCTACAACGTCGGCGCCATCGTCGGCGGGCTGATGTTCGGCACGCTCTCCCAACGATTCGGCCGCAGGCACACCATCGTGTTCTGTGCGGTGTTGGGGCTGCCGATCGTGCCGCTGTTCGCCTTCTCGCACACCGCGGCGATGCTGTGCCTCGGTTCGTTTCTGATGCAACTCGTCGTGCAAGGTGCGTGGGGTGTCATTCCGGCGCATCTGACGGAAATGTCGCCGGATGCAATCCGGGGCTTGTACCCGGGGGTCACCTATCAGCTGGGC
Source organism: Mycobacterium sp. (assembly GCF_049673265.1). GTDB lineage: Bacteria > Actinomycetota > Actinomycetes > Mycobacteriales > Mycobacteriaceae > Mycobacterium. Next base: position 7,074 of record NZ_JBATXN010000570.1, read on the forward strand.
AATCTGATAGCCGCGTTCAACTTGCCGATCCAAGAACGGCTGGCCGCTGCGCACGGCTATCCGTTCGCTTTGGCGGTGACCATTGTGCCGGTACTGATCGTCGTCGCGCTCTTGACCGCGATCGGCAAGGATAGGACCGGAATCCGCTTCGGTTCTGAGCCAAGCGCTTACCCCGCTGGTGTCGGCGGCGGGAATTAGCTTGGGAAGGGAGCGCAGCCGATGACGGCATCAAGACGATTTCGGGAGCGCCGCCGATGACGCCTGGCCCGGCGGACGGCGTGGACGAATCTATCGTCGCGCTGCAGCTCATCCTGGTTTCGCTGGACGACGACACAGACGCCGATGCGCGCAACGATGCGATCAACGTAATCGCCAACGAAGTTGGCGAGTCCGAGGATCGTTGGCGCGTAATCGCGTTACGCGTTGCGAGGTTGGCTGGGCTATTTGCCGCCGGGATCCATGGCTCGCCCTCGTCCGAGGAGGCGCGTGTTAAAGCCCGCACGTCTGTGCAGAAGCTTTTGGTTGCAGCGCTCGACCAGCGCCGTGGCCCCGGCAAGTAGCCGATGTCGATAAGCCCGACGCGAGTCCTCGTCATTCAGCGTCACGCAGTGCCCGCCTCAGCAGATGCATCGCCACCGTCGTCGAGCGCTCCCGGACGTCGGCGCGGTTGCCGGGCAGTCGAAGCGTGCGAGTCGACGGCTGGCCATCGGCGAGTGCCACGGTGAAGCAGACCGTACCCACCGGCTTGTCGGCCGTTCCCCCGTCGGGTCCGGCGATTCCGGTGATTGCCACCGCGGTATCGGCGTCGAAGCGGCGTAGCGCGCCGGCCGCCATCGCCTCGGCCACCGGCTCGGACACTGCGCCATGTGCCTCGATCAACGCCGTATCGACGCCGAGCAACTCGGTTTTCGCCTCGTTGGCGTAAGCAACCAGGCCGCCTGCGATGTAGGCGGACGAACCGGCGCGCTCGGTGAGCCGGGCCGCCAGCAGCCCGCCGGTGCAAGACTCCGCCGTCGCTATCCGCCGCCCGGTCAACAGCTCTGCGACTTGGTCGTCGACTTGCGAGCCGTCTTCGGAATAGATGTGCTGCCCATGCCTTTCGCGGAGCAACTCGACCAGTTGGCTGTACACCTCGGCGTCGTCGGGCTCGTAACGGGTGACCACCTCGAGCTCACCGCGCCGCAAACAGGTGGTGATCTCCAGGGACTTGAAACCGGGCAGGCTTTGCTCGGCGTCGCGCAGGGTGTCGGCCAGGCCGGACTCGGCCAATCCGAACATCCGCACGGTGTCCTGGCGGTAGATCGTCCGGCCCGCGATGGCTTCCCGGACGGCGGGTGTCGCTACGGCGATCGACCACATCGGCTGCAATTCGCGCGGCGGCCCGGGCAGCACCACGACGGTCGGCTTTCCGGGAACGACAACACCCGGCGCCGTGCCCACCGGGTCCATCACCAGCGCCCCGGCCGGGACCATCGCTTGCTTGCGGTTGGCGGCCCGGACCGCCGCGAAATCGCCGCCCTCGATGCGAGCCATCAACTTTTCCAAGATCGCCGCGATCTTGGCCTCCAGCTCGGCATCGAGCACCAGGTCGCGTTCGCAGAACCGCGCCACGGTCGCCACGGTCATATCGTCGGCGGTCGGGCCCAGGCCGCCGCTGGTCACGATCAGGTCGACGCCCTCGGCTGCCAGGAAGCGCAGCTGCGCATCGATGTCTGCTTCGCGGTCACCGCAAATGGTGATG
>NZ_JBATXN010000571.1:0-4161 GCF_049673265.1 Mycobacterium sp.
GCCCAGGGCCTCGCACTTTCTCACGAGCGTGTCCCAGTCAGCGTGGTCGGCTGATGTCACCATCCAACTGTAAGTCGCGGTGGCCGCGGCGAAAGTGTGTGCTCAGGCACACCCTCCTCGAAGAGCACGACGAACGCCGCGCACCCGCCCCATGCCTGGCGCTTTTTCAGCGGTAAATGGCGTCATGTGACGTCGCCCCTGGATGCCCGGCGTCACGGCATTCCCTCTGCCCACGCGATATGCCCTTCGAAGCCAAGCGTTTTCGCCAGTTCGCGGTAGCGATCCCGATGTTCGCGATAGCGGGCATCATCGTCACCGTGCGCCCGCGCCAGCAGAGCATGCAGCCGCAGCAGCCAGATCTCGCGTATCACCAGACCCTCGTCGGCTGGCGCCTCGGCTAACCGTTCGATCGCGGCCTCGGCTTCGGCTAAGTCGGCGTCGGCGCAGCGGGCGAGCAACGCTTCGACCAGAACACCCGCCGCGGGAACGCCCCACATCAGCAGTCGTCCGGTGCGGAACAGATGGTCGACGGTGGAGCGCATGAGCGCAACTGCGTCATCGCGGTTCCCGGCTCTAGACCTTTCGCGTGCCAGGTAGACCTCGACGATCGGCAAATCGCATAGGTTGCGTCCTTGGTTGAGAAGCACTTCGCCGACCTCGGCCCCGAGCTTCTGTCCGCGGTCACGCTCCGCAGCCTTTTGGCGATGCATCAGCGCAAGCGCCAACGCCGCCCGGATGTAGCCCACCACGGTGTCATCACTGGATCGCTCGGCGATCCGTAGCGCATCCTCGATCTCGTGCAGCGCACGATCATCGGGCCTCAGCACGCCAAGCGGTATCCCCATCAAGTAGGTATAGCCGACAACCCCGGCGTAGGACGCGGGGTCGACGCCGCGAGCCATAGGCTGGCCGTCCCGCAGGTCTTCTGGCCATCCGGCACGACCCAACCAATACCGGGCCATACCCCGCGTGGTGATGGCCAGCGCTAACGGACACCCGACAAGGAAGTTGCCCTTCGACGGATCACCGTCGGCCAAATCGATCACGGCCTGTGACCATCGCAGCACCTCACACCACTCGGCGCTCTCGATCTTGCCGTAGATCAGCGGAAAAGACAGTCCCACCGTCAAGGTCGCATCGCCGACCGCCTCAGCGAGGGCCATGGCTTTCGATGTCAGCTGCGACACCTCGCGCATCCGGTCATGATGCGCGTGATCCATCACCAGCCCCGCCATGCCGATGGCCAGTGACGCCTTGTCACCGGCGGCAGTGCACAACTCACGCAACTCGTCAAAGCGACGGCCGGTTACATTCACATGCACTCGCCAGGCGGTCCCGCACAGCATGGTGCGCGGGGTAATACGCATGGCGGTCCGGTTGGAGTCTTCAGCGGGTAGGGCGTCGGCGATCTTCTGGGCGCGCTCCCAACTCAGCCGCGCCGTCGCGATGTCGCGGTTGGTCGCCCACGTTGCCGCACGCATGTGCCAGCCGTACGCGGCGTGCAGATCACCGGCGGCCTCCAGATGTTCGGCGATGAGCGCCGCATTCTGGTCGGCCGATTCCGGCTCGCGGGCTTCGATCGCGGCGGCCAGCCGCCGGTGCAGCTCGGCGCGATCCGATTTGAGCTGAGCCTCATAGGCCACCGCACGAATGAGCGGATGGTGAAAGAGATACTCCGGTTGTCGACTGACCTGATCGATGAGCTGGGCTCCCACCAAGTCAGCAATCACCGGCTCAACACCCAGTACCGTGAGTAGGTCGAGGCCGAACCGCGAGCCGATGACCGCCGCTGCGCTCAGCGCGCGCTTGGCTTTCGGATTGAGCCGGTCGATGCGCGCGGCAATAGTCGCCTGCAACGTGGCAGGCACGCTCACCTCGCTAACCTCCGCCGCCGACATGTAGGCACCAACTTCCCCACGCAGCACACCGCGCTCGGCCAGTTCGCGCACCAACTCCTCGGCGAAAAACGGATTACCGGCGGCCCTGTCGGCAACTCTCTGGCCCAGCGCATCAACCGACGGGTCCGGGCCGAGGAGATGTGCGACTAGTGCTGCGGTTTCTGAATCACTCAGCGGCGCAAGGGCTACGGTGTGGGCACCGGCCACTCGGGTCAACGCGCCGTGATATTCGGGTCGGTAGGTGACCAGCACCAGCGAGGGCGTCTTTGGGATCACCGTAAGGAAATCGGTCAACATCGACTCGCTGACCTCATCGATCCAGTGGGCATCCTCAACGACATAGACCACCGGGCTTTGGCGGGACAATTTGGCGGCGTTCACCAGCGCGGCCAACCGCCGCCGACGCGCATCGGGATCAATCGAGGGTACGGCAGTGCTCGGGTCGGCGATGCCGAGCAGGTCATCAAGCAGCAGCGCGTCCTCAGGGTCTGCGTCTGGAATTTGGTCTCGCACTCGGGCGCGGGCCGCCCGCCCGTCAAGACCCTCGACGCCGGTGGCCGCCCGCAGAAGACGCGCCACGGCATGAAATGGGACCTGGCTGGTGTGTGACTCACAGAAGGCGCTGAACACCTCCACATCCCGGACCGCTGCCATCGCAGCGACCTCGCGCACCAGACGGCTCTTGCCGATGCCGGGTTCGCCCACCACCTCAACCACAGCGCCATGTCCACCGAGTGCGCGGTCCAACAAGCCCTCGACGGCGGACATTTCCCACCGGCGACCCATCAGCTTCGACTCAGCACGCGCAACAGGGCGACGCTCTTCCGACACGCTCAGCAACAGTTGGGCGTGGATGGCTCGATCGGTGCCCTTGATGTGGACAAACTCAGCCGCACCGAGCGCGACCGCGTCTTCGATCAGCCGCGCAGTCGACGCACTCACCATCACGCCACCGGGCGGAGCGACCGATTCCATCCGTTGAGCCATACCCACTTGCTCGCCGATCGCGGTGTAGCCCAACGATTTTGAGCCGACTTCGCCAGCGATGACCTGACCGGAATTGAGACCAACACGCAACCGCAGGTCTACACCGTCGCGGTCTTCGACCTCAGTCGCCAACCGGATGGTCTCCTCTTGGATGCCCAGCGCCGCGAGACAGGCACGAAGAGCATGGTCTTCCAAGGCAACTGGCGCACCGAACACCGCCATGATGCCGTCACCGGTGAACTTATCCACCGTGCCGCCGTAACGCTGCACCACCACCGAAGCACGGGTGACCAACTCGGTCATGATCTCCCGTAGCCGCTCTGTGCCCACCGCCACAGCGATGTCCATCGAATGGACTACGTCGGCGAACAGAATCGTGACCTGCTTGTACTCCGCCCGGGTATCGCCGTCTTTGACTGGTGAGCCACAGTCATGACAAAACCGGGCGTTCTCTAGAGGCTCAGTGCCACACGTCCGGCACGCTGCTATGGCCGTCATCCGACCCTCCGCCGATCCCGGGCCCCAGCGTTTCCAGGGTTCTCTAAGCATAAGCGGTTGGACACTCCACGAGGAGCCTCAGCGTTGACGGTGATTGCGAGACCGAATTTGCTGTAGGTTCCCGTTCCTCGTGGCGAATCGCGACTCCCCTACCAGCGCTTCTGCAGAATTCTCATCCAGATGGCGGACAGGTTTTTCTCATCTTCGTGGCGAATCCTCGCTGTGTAGTGAAGTTCAGCTACGAACTCGGTGCCTGCACCAAGGACGTCGACCTCGGCTGGTACCAGATGCCAAAGGGTTCGCTCGGCGCGAACTACATCAAGTACCAAGGCATGGTCGACGGAGTGCCGCGGGTCGAGACCCGCCTCGAATGGCAGATGACCCCACACACCGAGCGGAGTTGGGATATCAAGGGCTGCTTTATCACTCAGGTCAAAGGCGACGCCTGTATCTACAACAAGCACATGATCTTCCCGAAGCCCGGCGTCGATCTATCGAATCCGGACAACTTCGCGTCGATCGTGATGACCGTCACGGGCCTGCCCGCCCTCAACGCAATCACATCGGTGGTAGCCGCACCACCGGGCTTGCTTACCAGCGCCGACGTACCGCTGCGAGGATTCGCCGGCCGGTTCAAGTTGTAGCAAGGCGGCCGGGAGAGCGTATGTAGGTTTCCATTCTCCGTGACGGGTTCGCGACGCCGCTACCTCCGGCTCAGCGAAATTTCCCACCATGATGGCGGGCGCGTTTTTCCCATCTTTGTGGCGAATCCTAGAAC
>NZ_JBATXN010000572.1:0-2326 GCF_049673265.1 Mycobacterium sp.
GGGCGCCCCGCACCGCGGCGATCTGCGCGGTGAGCCCCGCGCTGTGGCTATCGTCCGGCGCGGCGGCGCCGGGCGCATTCGACGGCCCCGGCGATTTCGCGGCCAATTCGGTATTCGGCATGGCTGCGCTGGCGTCGATCCCGATCAGGGTCGACTGCGGCAACAGCGATCCGTTCTACGGCGCGACAAAGCAGTTCGTGGCTGGGCTGCCCAATCCGCCGGCGGGCGGGTTCTCGCCCGGCGGACACGATGCCTCGTTCTGGAGCTCGCAGCTGCCCGCCGAATTGACGTGGATGGCGCCGCTGCTAACCGCGTGAGGCACACTATGCGCCGTGAGCCATTACCAGAAGCCTTACGATATTTGATACGATAACCCGTTCGAACTATCGGAGGGTGCCGAATTGGCCAGGCAGGCAGCCGCAGACAAGCGGCAACGCCGTCAACGTGGATCGATCAGCGTCGACGAAATCGTCAACGGCGCGTTTGAAGTAGCCAGCGAAGTATCGGTTGACGGTTTGAGCATGCCGCTGTTGGCCAAGCACCTCGACGTCGGCGTGACGAGCATTTACTGGTACTTCCGCAAAAAAGACGACCTGCTCAACGCGATGACCGATCGGGCCTTGGGCCAGTACGACTTCGCAACACCGTTCGTCGAGGGCCAGGATTGGCGGGACTCACTACGCAATCACGCTCGAAAGATGCGCCAGACCTTTCGTAGCAATCCGATCCTGTGCGATCTGATCCTGATCCGCGGCACCTTCGGCCGCGAGGCAACGCAGGCCGCCTTCCAGAAGCTGGAAAAAGCGGTAGCGACCCTCGTGGAGGCGGGCCTATCGCCCGAGGACGCCTTCGATACCTACGCCAGCATCTCGGTGCACACCCAGGGTGCGGTGGTTTTGGAACGGCTGCAAGACAAATCCGGCGGGGCGCAACCGTATCGCCGTGACGGGGCGTCGGTCATCGATGCCGAGACCATGCCGCTGATCGCCGAACTGACCGAGAAAGGTCACCGGCTCGGCGTCGCCGACGACATCAACTTCGAGTACGGCCTGAACTGCATCCTCGAGCACGCAAGCCGGCTGATCGCCGTGCGTCAGGAAGCCGGTTAGACCTCGACGACGACGGCGCCGCCCTGGCCGCCGCCCGCGCACATCGCTGCCACACCGATCCCGCCACCGCGGCGGCCCAATTCATACACCAGCGTGGTGAGCATCCGCGCACCCGAGGCCGCGATCGGGTGGCCCAGGCTGCACCCACTGCCGTAGACGTTGACCCGATCCTCGTCGAGCCCATACTCACGGCACGCAGCGATCGGCACCGAGGCGAACGCCTCGTTGATCTCCCACAACGTGACGTCGGCGGGGGCCAGACCGGCCCGGTCCAGCACCTTGCCGATCACCCGCACCGCACCGAGACCGGTATCGCGTGGTTCGACGGCGGCAGAGGCCCACGTCTTGACCGAGCCCAGCACCCTCAGCCCAGCAGATTGGGCGAAGTCAGCGTCGGCCAAGGTCAGCGCGGCCGCAGCGTCGTTCGTGCCGCTGCTGTTGCCGGCGGTGATGGAGAACCCGTCGATCTCGGGATGCAGCACTTTCAGCGACGCCAGCTTCTCCATGCTGGTTTCACGCCGCGGATGTTCGTCCACGCTGAAGTCCACCAGCGCATCATCGGCGCCTTGAATTTTCAGCGGGACGATCTCATCGAGAAAGGCGCCGTTGTCGATCGCGGCGATCGCACGCTGGTGCGACCGCAACGCCCACGCATCCATCTCTTCACGGCTGATCCCGACGGCCTGGGCGGTGTTCCACCCCACCGTGATCGACATGTCGCGGGTCGGGGCGTCGGGTGCCTCGACATGGGTGGGCGGGAGCCACTGGTCTACGAATTCCAACGTCGGCCCAGGGATGCGTTGCTTCATCAGCGGGGTCATCGACAACGACTGCACTCCGCCGCCGACGACCACACGCTCCACGCCGGAACCGATCTGTGCGGCCGCATTGGCTACCGCGGTGAGGCTGCCCGCACAATGCCGGTTGACGGCTTGACCTGGTACCGAAACCATGCCTGAGGCCGCCGCCGCGTAACGCGCGAGATCGCCTCCACCGTAGTGCGATTCGGCGAAGATCACATCGTCGATGTCGGCCGTCTCAACTCCGGCTCGTCGGACTGCTTCTTGCAGGATGGTCGTGGCGAGGATCTCGGGTGGAGTGTTGACCAACGAGCCTTTGAACGACGTCCCGATGGCGGTCCGGACAGCACTGACGATGACGGGCTTCGGCATGGGTCAACCTTCGGGGGATCGGGGGCTTACAAAAGTACGTTGAAG
>NZ_JBATXN010000573.1:0-2086 GCF_049673265.1 Mycobacterium sp.
GTGCAGGTGCGGGCGGCGCTGGCACCAGCGCTTTCGGCGCGGGGGCGGGCGCGTGCGCGGGGGCCACCACGTTCTGGGCGAGGCTGGGCCGCGAACTGACCGACGGCCGAATACTGAACGCCAGCGAAATCACCAGTGCCACAACACCTACGACGAAAATAAGGATCACGCTCATCGCCGCCAAGAACGGTGTGCGACTGGGCTGCGCGAACGCTGCCGCGCCGAAGTCGGGGTACATGCCGGTGGTGAAGTCTTCTTCGTCGACATCGGCGTAGGCATCGGGGCCCCCTTGCGTGTAAACCGCCGCGGAGTCGTCAGTGACGGCGCTGTAGGCCAGCGCCTCGGCACCGGGTTCGACGCCCGCGGCTGCATCGGCGACGGCCAGATACCCCGGCGCCAGCGCATGCTGGCTCACCGAACCGGTGCCCGGATCCAGCGCGTAGGCCAGCGCAGCGGTCGACGAGGCGAACAACGGCGCACTCGCCGACGCCAGCGCAGCTCCCTTGGCCAGCGCCATGTCGGGCCGCTCGGGCACGCTCAGCGGAAGCGACGTAGCCGCCTCCAGCGCCGGCTGGATCAGCGGGACGTCGACCCCAGAGCCCACCACCAACAGGCCCTCCGGCTGGTCTCCTAGCTCCTCCGCACCAGAAACCAATCCGACCAGCGTGGCGACCGCCTGATCGTCGTCGTCGGGCAGCTGCTCGCGGTGCACGTCAGCGATCGAGCCGTCAGTGGTATCCACCACCGCCAACGTCGCGGAATCAGGCTCGATGTACAGCAGCGCGGTGCGGGCATAACCGGTCGCGCTGCCCATGGACTGAGCCAACGCCGCCGCGGCCAAGAACGCCGAAACCAGCATGACGTTCTCAACCTTGCGAGCCGCCAACGCGTCCCGCAATTTGGCAGCTTCCTGCTGGTCACTCCATGTCACGCCGGTCGACAGCAGCTGATAGCCGGCCTCGTTGGCGCCTTCCTGAGTGCCCAGGATCGCCGCGACCACCTGATCGGGGGCGCTCAGGGTTGGCGAGTCTTCGCCATCGCTGATCGCGAAGTTTTCCTCATCGACGGTGGCGCCGTCGGCGTTTTCCCCCTCGACCAGCACCATGCGAACCGTCGTGGGCGCCATCGACACGCCGAGTACGGTGTCCACAACTCCTCCATGCTGTTTGCTAGGTGTCCACGAAGGGCAGGGTTCAGCGCATCAGCTGAGGCCCCCACCACAGGAATGATCGCCGCACCGAGGTGCGGCGTTACCGCGAACCAAATTAGCTTCGCCATATGAAGTTCTAGTCAGGAAAACGGTCACCCCCGCTGACCCTTCATAGGCCAACTTTACCTGCCAATGAGGCCGGCGGCCGACTCAGCGGTGCCCGCCGAAGCCGCCACCACCAAAGCCACCGCCGCCGAAGCCGCCACCGCCGAAGCTATGGCCGCCGCCAAAACCGCCGAGCCCGGGAGCACCCCCGCCGAAGCCGCCCAGCCCGGGAGCACCCCCGCCGAAGCCGCCCAAGCCGCCGCCTGGATGACTACCACCGAAACCGCCGACGGGCGGCGCGAAGATCGACGGGGCTTGCGGAATCGCCGGTGGAGCTTGCGGCGCCGGCATGAACGGCAGCGCCGGTCCCTGCGGGGCCGGCACGTGCACCGGAGCCTCGGGCGCCGGAGCTGGCATCGCGGGTGCCCACGGTGCGTCTGGAACCGGCATGTGCACCGGAGGCTCGGGCGCTGGCAACTGTAAAGGAGGCTGTGACGTCCCGACCAGCCCCGGGCTCTGCGGCGCAGGCTGCGGGATGGGCACCGGTAGATGGATCGGGACCGGCTGGTGGACCGGCACGGGTTGATGCACGGGCACCGGCTGGTGGACCGGCACCGGTTGGTGCACGGGCACCGGCTGGTGGACCGGCACGGGCTGATTGACCGGAGGCTGCGGCTGGGGCAGCTGCACCGGAGGAGACCCCGGCACATGCCACGGCGGCGGCGCGCCCGGAAGTTTCACCGGAGCAGGATTGACCGGCGCCGGCGGAGCCATCGGAATCGGCAGTGTCAGCGGGACCAGCACCGGCGGTCGCGGAGCGGCGGCTGGCGG
>NZ_JBATXN010000574.1:0-3809 GCF_049673265.1 Mycobacterium sp.
GGCATACCGCTGGTCGGGTCCTTTGGCCATCCCCTTGGCAATCACCGCGTCGAACTGGACCGGGACATCCGGTCGAGCGGTTGACGGTTGCGGTGGCGGGGTGTTGACGTGCGCAAACATGAGCTGGGCGGTCGTGCTACCGGCAAAAGGTGGCTGCCCGGTCAGGGCTTCATACAGCACGCAGGCCAGCGAGTAGATGTCGGCGCGGGCATCCTCTTCTGCTCCAATCTCGAGACGCTCGGGTGCGATGTAGGCGAAGGTGCCGATCGTGTTGCCGGCCTTGGTCATTCGCGTTTCGTCGGTGGCGCGGGCGATCCCGAAATCGATCAGGTAGGCGAAGTCGTCGTCGTCGAGCAAGATGTTGGAGGGTTTGATGTCACGGTGGATCAGCCCGACCTTGTGGGCGGCATGCAGCGCCTTGGCGACTTGGTCGATGATGCGCACCGCGCGCGCCGGTTCCAGCGGCCCGTCGGTCAGCACGGTGTCCAGGTCGCGGCCCTCGATCAGCCGCATACTCACGAACAGTCGACCGTCGATCTCCCCATAGTCATAGATCGGGACCACGTGCGGAGTGCCCAATCGGGCGGCCGCATGAGCTTCCCGGCGGAATCGCCGCTGAAAATCCTCATCCGCAGACAAATGCGCGGGCAAGACTTTGATGGCCACGACCCGGTCGGTGCCGGTGTCGTGCGCGCGCCACACCTCACCCATGCCGCCGCGGCCCAACAACTCGATCAGGCGGTAGCGACCAAACGGCGTGCCCTCCACCGGGCTCACCATACGCAGCCAGCCGCTCCACCGACGGGCAAGCCAGCCACTGCCCACGCGACCGCAAAGGTTCGAAGATAGCAGATTAGGCGAAGGCGTCCTCGTCCACGGACGTGCCTGAACGTCGTTGCAGCACAATTGGTTTCACCGAACAAATGATGGTTTCGGCCCTTTCCTAGGGTTGCCCTTTACTGCTTGGTGCCGGTCCAGTCCCATTTGCATTCATCGGTGATTTGTTGGCCGTGGATGACGGTGCGGCCGCCTTCGTTGACGAAGGTGCCCGAAGTGGTCGTTCTTCCATCCGGTTCGGTGACCGAAAACGATCCGTCGGCGTTCACGGTGCCGGTGGTAACGCCATAAGTCAGCTGATTGCCGTGATGCGTGATGGTGAGTGTGGAGTCATGGTACAGGTATAGATAATCCCTTCCGGCGCAGATAGCGCTCAGGTTGTGCCGCAGATAGGTGCCGTCGATATCGTCCAGCAGCGTATGTCCGGTCGTGGACGGCGCGCTCGTGGCAGGCGCGGGCACGGGTGCGGCGACCGGTTCGGTGTGTGGGGTGTCGTTGGTGCCGATGGTGCCGACGGGCCGGTTGAAGGGTCGACCGGTGACGATGTCGACGAGGACGAAGTTGGTGATGCCCGCGGTGGTGGCCAGGACCTCGGCGAGAGCACCGGAGCGGTAGCGGGGCCATGGTGTGCCAACGAGATTCGGCGCGCCTCTCAACGCGACCGGTGCGGTGAGGGGGCTACCACTTAACCCGCGGACGCGGGGCACCCCGTGGGCGTCGACGAGCACCGCGGTGCCCGTTTGGAAGACCGATTGCACGGTGGTGGGGTGGACGCCGTCGAATCCGTGGTTGGTGATCCGGGTGTCCAGCCGCAACGCCATGGGGGTGAGTTCGCGCAGGTACGTGGGGATGTCGGCGACGGTAAGCGGGCGTCCGCCGCTCCAGTACACGGTGTTGTCGGTGTTGAGCGCTTCGACAAAAGCGCCGGCCTGGGCGGGATGCGCGCCATAGAAGTCGATCATCTTGTCCCGGTCGACTCCGGCGTTGTTGTCGATGCCGCCGTAGAGGCCGTCGCGGTCGGCGTGCACCGGCTGGGTCTCCACGGTGGCACCATCGCCTTGCGGCTGCAGGGTGGGCGGCGGCTGAGTGTTGGTCGGCGGCGGCGAGGCCGCGGGCGGCATGAACGCGTTCGCCCCGGGTTCGGTGGCCCCGGTGAGCACCAACTCCCCACCGCTCGCCTTGGAATGACAAGACGTTACACCGCCACCTGCCGCTGCGATGAGTAGGACCATCACCGACGCGATCAACCAATTGCGCTTCGACCGGGTCGCAGCTGCGATAATTGCTTCCCGCATTTGCTTTGCTACCGCGTCTGGATTCCTGAGTTGGAGATGGTGAAGCCGCGGCCCGAGGCGATGGTGCAGGTGACACCGTCAGTTTCTGACACGCAGGTGAACGGGCCGTGGTTGGCGCTTTGGCCGTAGCCAAGGGTCGGAGTGCCGATCCCCGGGTTGCCCTCGCAGCCTTCACCTGTGCAGGGTGTCAATGTCCCGTCAGCGGACATGTGCACAGACTGCGGCGGCGAGGAGGTTTGGCAGTAGACGATGTCTTCCATCTCGCAGCTGATGTTGCGTGTCGGGGATAAAAAGGCATACGTATCCGCGGTGGCTAGTGGTGCGAAAGCCACTGCGGCGATGGTGATTCCCGGTCCTATTAGTGCAATCTTTCTCATGCTTTTCGTCATCGTGTCTCCTTCGATGTCAGTAGTGCTTAGGCGCCGCAGTAGTAGTTAGTGGCGTCGTTGCTGTTGCAGAACGGGAAGCCCTGGTCACCGCCCGCTATCGAAAGCTGAAGTCCCTGCCCGCCGCCGACGAGCTTGATTGTCACCGGCCCGCCGATGGGATGGTTTGGATTTGAGGCAGCGGTGATGGTCCCGGTAGCGGTGTCGCCGGATACCGACGTCAGCGTGAAGTCCACGGTGCCTGTTATGCCGCAGCCAGCCGCGGGTGCGTTGGGACAGGTCGATGTGTCGGCATACGTCTCGTGACCGTTGCCGTTGGGTTGGATGTTCAGGCCTTCCTCGTGGGCGTGCCAGGAACCGACGAACGGGGCCAGCCCCGGAACGTCGGCGGCAGCCGATGGCGCGAAAAACGGGGCAGCGATTGCTAATCCGACCAGTGCGATCTTGTTCATCTTTTTCTCCGTTTCTACGAATCAGAACCGATTGACGGTGGTATCGCTGCCGATGAACATGCCGTGCCCCGTGCCGTCGTTGGTGAAGCGAATACCGTCGCCGCCCGCCACGACGGTCCAGCCCTGGATGTGATAGGTCTGGCCGGGGACGAGAGTGTCAAAAGGGGGATGGTTGTAGCCGACGCCGATGTTCGCGCTCCGGTAGCTGAATTGTCCTGCCGCGGTGGCGAAGGCCTGATCGTTGTCCGCCGAGGTTTGGACGAAACTGCCCTGGCAGATGACATTGGGGCCGACCCCCGGATCGGCGTCATCGGAGCCGATCTCGCAGAGCATCTGTGGCGTTTGGGTTTTCACCTTCGCGTCGTGCCCTGCGGTGGGATCGGCGCTGGCTGTTGGTGCAAAAGCCATTGCCATGCAAGCGATTCCGGCTAGTGCAATGTTTCTCAAGTCATTTCCCGTTTCATGTCGTTGGTAGCGGCGCTTGGGCGCGCAAACGTGCTTTCACCGTTGTGTGGTGGCGGTGCGCAGGCCACTCTCACGGGTAGGGTGCTGCGGACGTCTTGGAGGATTCTTGGAAGATTCGTTGGCGAATTGTTGCCGCGCTCGGCATTGCCGGGCTGTGCAGTGCATTAGCTCACCGTCTTGCTCACCTGGATGGCACGGTCTTGCGGGTGGCCGTGCCGGTAACGAAATCACCGGAATCACCGGGGACAGTTGGGCGCATCAATCCGCACACACATGTCGCCGAATTGCCCCAATTGACGATGCTCTGAAATTAAATGTTGGAGATCCGACGGTACGCCCGCCTAGAGACTTAGCACGCGGTTTTGGAGAAATTG
>NZ_JBATXN010000575.1:0-5968 GCF_049673265.1 Mycobacterium sp.
CGCAGCTCGTCGACAAGGTCGTGCTCGATCAGCGCGTGCGCGAGTTGTCCGCTGGCGTAGACGACTATCTCACCGTTGAAGGCCTGCTTCAGGGTCGAGACCTCGTTCACCACTTGACCTTTCAGGACCGCCGAGTTGGTCCACTGCAGGTCTTGCAGGGTGGCGGACACGACGTACTTCGGAATGCTGTTCAACCGGTGGGCTAGCTCGCCACTGCGGGAGGGATACCGTGCGGCGAAGTACTCGTAGGTGCGCCGGCCCAACAGAAGCGCCTCGGCGGCCAGCACCTCGGCGATCAGGACCTGTGCCCATTGTTCGCGGTCCTTCTCGCTGATCCAGGCGAACCAGTCGCCGCGCCCGAGGCTCTCCTCACCTCTAGGGTCCTCAATGACTCCGTCGAGCGAGATGTTCTCGCTCACGATGATCCTGCCCATGTCGCTGCTCCTTCGGAGATGTTGTCGGCTACTACTGATTTAGGAACCGCGGCATCGCGAAACTGGGCGCTTCGCCAACGCCCAATTCGCCCTTCGACCGGTGTCCATACTGATGGAGGTGCCGCATAGCACGGATAGAGGTGACGCGAGGGTGGTGACCGGCGATCTGATGCTGCGGGCGCGCGCCGGGGATGGCGACGCGTTCGCAGAGCTAACCGAACCGTACCGGGCAGAACTACTGGTGCATTGCTACCGGATGCTCGGATCGTTCCAGGACGCCGAGGACGCGCTGCAAGATGCGTTGCTGGGCGCATGGCAAGGCCTCGACGGGTTTCAAGGGCGCGCCTCGATACGAACCTGGCTTTACCGAATCGCCACCAACCGGTGCCTCAATGCGCGTCGCTCCGCGAGCCGACGCCCGGCCAAGGAGTGGAACGTGGCGAATGTCCAACCGCCCGAACCGACCCGCCTGGGAGAAATCGTCTGGCTCGAACCGTTTCCCGATGCCCTGCTCGAGAACGTGGTCGGCGCGCCGATCGGCCCAGAAGCCAGCTACGAGCAGACCGAGTCTGTCTCGTTGGCGTTCGTGACCGCACTGCAAGTCTTACCGCCGCGCCAGGTTGCCGTCCTGATCCTTCGCGATGTTCTTGGATTCCACGCCGCAGAGATCGCCGACATGCTCGATTCGACTGTCCAATCGGTTAACAGCGCCCTCAAACGAGCGCGCGCCGCACTGCAGCTCAAGCTCGGGCACGTCGCCGACCGTGAACCGCCCCCCGCGCCGAACTCGGCTACCGAAGACGCGATCGTGGCGAAGTTCGTCCGCGCTTGGGAATCCGCCGATCTGGACGCCCTGGTGACCCTACTGACAGATGACGTGTTCATCTCGATGCCGCCGGTGCCCTTCGAATACGAGGGCCGAAACGTTGCAGCCCGCTTCTGCGCAGCCATCTTCCGCGCGGGCCGCAGGTTCGACCTCGTGCCGACCAGAGCCAACGGCCAACCGGCGTTCGGAGCCTACCTACGCGCCTCGAATGGGATCAGCCACGGCACCGGTCTCTACGTCATCACTCTCACCGGCGACCGAATCTGCGCGATGACCCGCTTCGACAACAGCGTGCTCCCCTGGTTCGGGCTCCCGCGATCGCTCCCGAACCGGTGACCGGTTGGCTCCCGCATTGGAAAGCCCTTAGTTGAAACGGAACTCGGCCTGGCCCCGGCTACGACGCAGTCAGCCGCTGCGTAAGGAATTCAACAACGCGCTTGCGCGCCTCGTAGGCCGGGTGGCCGTCGACCTCGCGGACCTCCAGGGTCAGCACCGAATGCGCTCCCTTTGAAAAGCCGTGCTCATTGCCTGGGGCCGAGTTGATCTCGATCACCTCGAACGCGTCGCCGAGCCGCTCTTTGAGCGTGGCGAACCGCTCGCCCGGCGACGTGAAGTCCTCGCTGAACCGCAGGCCCAATGCGCACACGCCCTCGCTGGCGGCGCGGTCCTTGAACGCGTTCAGCTCCACGTCACTGACTCCCGGATCGCGCCGGTGGCGCGGTGTGAGGGGCAGGGGCGCCGAGGGCTGGCTGAGCACCGGGGCGAGCACGCTGTCGTCGACCGCGGCGGCCAGCGCGAAGCCGCCGGTGAAGCACTGGCCGATCACCCCCACACCCTTGCCGGGGGTGGACGCGTTTAGGTCGCGCGCCAACGCGCGCAAGAATTGCGACACCGGTCGATTCTTGTTGGTCGCGAACGCCGCGAATTCCCTTGCCACACAGGCGCGTGCGATGGTAGGCACCAGGTAGCCTACCGACACTGGCCGGCCCGGCTCGCCGAACAGCGAGGGGATGGCGACGGTGAATCCGTTGTCCACCAGGTGATTACCCAACCCCAGCACTCCGGGATGAATGCCCGGCAATTCGGGAATCAGTACCACGCCGGGGCCTTCGCCCTTGCGGTAGACGTCGTGGGTGTACCCGCCACCGGTGAAAGGTGCCACCGACCAACCGGTCAGATCTGCTTCAGGTGCGGTCATTAGTGTCCCTTCGTCGGCAACGGCGGCTGTGATTGGGTGGCCGCCGCCAGCGTACGAAACTGATCGACGCTTCCGGCACCCGTGATCGCGATCTGAGCGGGACCGGCCGGACTGGCCAGCCGGGTGGTCCACACCGGTTCGACACCGTCGTCGCCCTGATAGACGATCCACCGGGTGCCGTCGACGTCGACGGTCCCGGCGGGGTACATCGACGGGTGGATCGAGCCGACCAGTTTGGCCTCGTCGGCGTTGCTTTGGGTCAGGCTTAGATACATGCCGGTGGGGCTGATGTACCCGACGGTCGAGGTGACCGCGCGCACCCGCTGTCCGGTCGACGGGTCGGCTCGTCCGTCGCCGATGGAGCCGCGGGTACCGGAGTTGGGCCGCCAGCCTTCAGGCAGCCGCGGTAACCGCACCGGGAACCCGAGCGTCTGCGCGTCGGCCCGCAGCGCGCCGGCCGCGTCGTAGGACGGCACCGGTCCGCGGTTCGCCCCCCGTGGGGCAAACGTGCACATCCCGACCATGCCGGCCAGGATGATGCAGGCCACCACCAGCGGCGCGATCGACCAGAACATATCCCGGCCGTCCTGCAGCAGCCGTGGCTTGGCCGGCTTGGCCGAGGGCTGTGGCTGCGTCGTCACATCACGAGTATCCCAGCTCCCGAGTGCCAACCCGGCTCTGGGACAATCAGCGCATGCCAGATCGCCGTCGTGAAGCCCCGGACCGCAACCTTGCTCTGGAACTGGTACGCGTCACCGAAGCCGGTGCGATGGCTGCCGGGCGCTGGGTAGGTCGCGGAGACAAGGAAGGCGGCGACAAGGCGGCCGTCGACGCGATCCGCGAATTGGTGAACTCGGTTTCGATGCGCGGCGTGGTCGTGATCGGTGAGGGCGAGAAAGACCACGCGCCGATGCTCTACAACGGCGAGGAGGTCGGCAACGGCGACGGCCCGGACTGCGACTTCGCCGTCGACCCCATTGACGGCACCACGCTGATGAGCAAGGGCATGCCCAACGCCATCTCGGTGCTGGCGGTGGCAGATCGCGGCGCGATGTTCGACCCGTCGGCGGTGTTCTACATGAACAAGATCGCCGTCGGGCCTGACGCCGCGCACGTGCTGGACATCACCGCGCCGATCGCCGACAACATCCGCGCCGTCGCGAAAGTCAAGGGACTCTCAGTGCCGGACATGACGGTGTGCATCCTGGACCGGCCGCGGCACGCGCAGCTGATCCAGGACGTGCGGAACACCGGCGCGCGGATCCGGCTGATCACCGACGGTGACGTGGCGGGTGCGATTTCGGCCTGCCGGCCGGGTTCGGGCACCGACATGCTGGCCGGCATCGGCGGTACCCCGGAAGGCATCATCACCGCGGCGGCGATCCGCTGCATGGGCGGTGAGATCCAGGCGCAGCTTGCCCCCAAGGACGACGACGAACGACAAAAAGCACTCGATGCCGGCTACGACCTCGACCAGGTGTTGACCACCTACGACCTGGTCTCCGGGGATAACGTTTTCTTCTGCGCCACCGGCGTCACCGACGGTGACCTGCTCAAAGGCGTGCGCTACGAGCCCGGCGGCTGCACCACTCAGTCGATCGTGATGCGGTCGAAGTCGGGCACGCTGCGGATGGTCGAGGGCTTTCATCGGCTGTCCAAACTCAATGAATACTCCGCGATCGACTTCACCGGCGATTCCAACGCGCAATATCCGCTGCCGTAACCACCACCGAAGGACCCGATCTATGGGCGCTCACGCCACAGAGAACGACGCCGAGTACCGCATCGAACACGACACCATGGGCGAAGTGCGGGTGCCGGCAAAAGCGTTGTGGCGCGCCCAGACTCAGCGCGCCGTGGAAAACTTCCCGATCTCCGGACGGGGGCTGGAGCGCACTCAGATCCGTGCCCTGGGTCTGCTGAAAGGCGCTTGCGCGCAGGTGAATTCCGACCTCGGCCTGCTGGCACCGGAGAAGGCCGAGGCGATCATCGCGGCCGCGGCCGAGATTGCCGACGGACGCCACGACGACCAGTTCCCCATCGACGTCTTTCAGACCGGGTCGGGCACCAGTTCCAACATGAACACCAACGAGGTGATCGCGTCGATCGCGGGAGCCAACGGGGTGACCGTGCATCCCAACGACGACGTCAACATGTCCCAGTCGTCCAACGACACCTTCCCAACCGCCACCCACATCGCTGCCACCGAAGCCGCGGTGCGCCACCTGATCCCGGCGCTGGAGGTGCTGCACGACGCGCTCGCAGGTAAGGCCCGCGAATGGCGCACGGTGGTGAAATCGGGCCGCACGCATCTGATGGATGCCGTCCCGGTCACACTCGGGCAGGAGTTTTCCGGATACGCCCGCCAAATCGAGGCCGGCATAGAGCGAGTGCGCGCGACGCTGCCCCGGTTGGGCGAGCTGGCGATCGGTGGCACCGCGGTGGGCACCGGGCTCAACGCTCCCGACGGCTTCGGCGCCAAAGTGGTCGAGGTGCTGGTCAAGGATACCGGGTTGACCGAATTGCGCACGGCGGCCAACTCTTTCGAAGCCCAGGCCGCCCGCGACGGGCTGGTGGAGGCATCCGGCGCGCTGCGAACTATCGCGGTGTCATTGACTAAGATCGCCAACGATATCCGCTTGATGGGCTCGGGCCCGCTGACCGGGCTGGCAGAAATCCAGCTGCCGGATCTTCAGCCGGGCAGCTCGATCATGCCCGGCAAGGTGAATCCTGTTCTGGTGGAGGCCGCTACGCAAGTCGCGGCTCAGGTCATCGGCAACGACGCGGCGATCGCGTGGGGTGGCGCGAACGGGCAATTCGAGCTCAACGTCTACATCCCGATGATGGCGCGCAATCTGCTTGAGTCGTTCAAACTGCTCACCAACGTGTCAAGGCTGTTCGCGGAGCGCTGCGTTATCGGGCTGACCGCCAACGCCGAGCGCTTGCGCGAGCTGGCCGAGTCCTCGCCGTCGATCGTGACACCGCTGAACTCGGCGATCGGTTACGAGGAGGCCGCGGCGGTGGCCAAGCAGGCACTAAAGGAGCACAAGACGATTCGCCAGACGGTGATCGATCGCGGGCTGATCGGCGACAAGCTGTCCGAAGAGGAACTTGACCGCCGCCTCGACGTGCTCGCGATGGCCAAGGTGAACGACGCGCCGACATGATCAGCGACGAACTCCGCCGAAGCCGCTTGGCCATCATCGAAGAGCACATGAACACCGAGGTGACCAAGGAATTCGACCGGACCCTGGCCACATTTAACGGCCACCCGCGCTACGAGATCATGGCTACCGGCCAGGTCTTCGACGGCGACGACGAGGTGATGGGTTACTACCGGACCACCCGGACCGCGTTTCCCGACCAGCGCCACGAGAACGTTCGATACCACTTCAGCGACGACGCGGTGATCACCGAATTCGACCTGCTGGGTACCAATCTCGGTGAGTTCTACGGTATGCCGCCCACGGGTAAGGCGTTCCGGGTACCGATCATCGCGGTGTTCTTCTT
>NZ_JBATXN010000576.1:0-2281 GCF_049673265.1 Mycobacterium sp.
AAGTTGGCGTCTATGACTGCCTACGATCTCGGGTTACTGATCCTGCGGCTGGTGCTGGGGTTGACCCTGGCAGCTCACGGTTATAACAAGTTCTTCGGCGGCGGCCGGATACCCGGGACCGCGGGGTGGTTCGAAAGCATCGGCATGAGGCACGGCAAGCTTCAGGCGCTGGCCGCGGCCAGCACTGAGATCAGCGCCGGTCTGGGCCTGGCCGCGGGCCTGCTCACGCCGATCCCGGCGGCCGGCTTCGTAGCCCTGATGTTCGTCGCCGCGTGGACCGTGCACCGGCCCAACGGCTTCTTCATCGTCAAGGAGGGCTGGGAATACAACCTGGTACTGGCGGTTAGCGCGATCGCGGTGGCCACGATCGGCCCTGGTCAGTACAGCCTGGACTGGCTGATCTTCGGGTACAACTGGCGAAACGGCTGGCACGGTCTGCTGATCTCGCTGCTGCTGGGCTTGGGCGGCGGGGTTGGTCAGCTGTTGCTCTTCTACCGCCCGCCGGTCAAACAGGCTCAGTAGCCGCTGTCGTTTCGCGTGCCAGCACTTCTGCCGCGGCGCGCTCCCCAGAGCGGATGGCGCCGTCGACCCATCCGCACATGATGGCCGAGCTCTCCGTCCCTGCCCAGTGGATGCGCCCGCACGGCTCACGCAGGGTGTAGCCGAATTCGGTCAGCACCCCGGTCGGCGCGTGGCTGATCATCCCGCCACCGGAATAGCGCTCGGTGGTCCAGTTCTGCTCGTGATATTCCCGCAGCGCTTTAGCCTTGCTGCCGAACCGGTCGACGAGCTCGCCGATGACCACTGCTCTGCGCTCGGCCTCGTCGAGCTGGGTTAGCCGTCGTGCTGCGGGCCCTTCGGTGATGACGCAAATGATCCCGGGGTTGCCGGTATCCGTGCAGGCATCGATCGTCAGGGTGGCCGGGGATCCCGGTGCGGCCGACTGGCCGGACAGTCCGTCGGCACGCCAGAACGGCTCGTCATAGACGATTGAGATCTTGATGACCGCCCCACTCGGCAGGCGCTGGTGCAGAAGCGCCCGATCCACCGGCAGCGTCGGCTCGTAGACGATCGACGTGGCGATCGCCAGCGGGATCGCCACAATGACCCGCCGCGCCCGCACCGTCAGGCCGTCCGCATTGACCGTCACGCCGTCGGCGTCTTGGATGATCTGCCGGACGGGCCGCGAAAGGTGCAGCAGCTCGCCGAGCTCTGAAGCGATCGGGCGATAGATGGCGCCCATCCCGCCTACCGGACGGGCATCCTGAGCGCCTCCTTTGCCGGATATGACGAAGGTGGGACCCCCGCCGGACCCCATCTGCAGCAGCACCCACAGCAGCGACGTCTCCGACCCCGCCGAGGTATAGGTGCCAGCCAGAGCCATATCCAGCATCTCGCGGGCTTGTCTGGACATCGTGTGCGTGTCGAGCCATTCCCCGAGACTGATGCGATCCCACTCTCTGGCCCGCTTTGCCTCCCACGGGGCTTCGCGCGGAATCGATTTGCACATTTTCTCGATCGTGCGCAATCCAAGACCAAGGTTGATGACCGCCCAGGGGCTCATGGTCCATGGGATGGTGCCGCCGTAGCGGTGCTTCTTGCCGTCGACGATCATCAATGCGTCGCCGTCATTGTGCTGCTTGTATTCCGGTACGCCGAATTCGGCCATCAGCGCATAGATACGGTCCTGGCCCGGCCCGATCCATGCGCCACCGCGATCGATCCACAGCCCGTCGGCAGGGACCTCGGTGTAGGTGCGCCCGCCGACTCGATCACGGGCCTCCAGCAGCGTCACCGAGCGACCGGCCTGCTGTAGCCGCAGGGCAGCCGTCAAACCGGCGAATCCTGCACCGACAACGCAATAGTCGACATCTGTCATGGGTGGCCCCAATCGTGCGTGGGCGTGGGAATTCAGCAGCAAGTTACACCGATTGCGGCCCGCTGGCAGGCGAATACGGCAGCCCACTGCCGGTGTTCTGGTCGACGACGACGCGCCCGCCGAGATAGGGGAATGCGCGCTGCGGGCACGACGGCCGGTTGCAGATCTTGCAGCCGGCCCCGATCGGGACGGCGGTGCTCGGATCGTCCAAAGCGACTCCGTGCGAGTAAACCAGCTTGTCGGCATGCACCAGGTCGCAGCCCAAACCGACGGCGAAGCTTTTGTGCTGACCCAAGTAACCTTGTCCTTCTGGTGCGGTGGTCTTGGCGATCCAGAAATACGAACGGCCATCGGGCATCTGGGCGACCTGCGTGACGATCCGGCCCGGCTGGGCGAAAGCAT